>NZ_JAQOWX010000089.1:0-23387 GCF_028462495.1 Paucibacter sp. XJ19-41 | reverse complement strand
CGCACAGCATCGGCAGCACGCCCAGCGCGGTGGCCAGCGCCGCCATGCCGCCGGCGCCCAGCGCGGTGCGCATCGCCGGGCTCGGCGCCAGGCCCTGCCAAAGCTGCAACAGGCCCAGCCCCAGGCCGGCACCGACGATCAGCAGGCCCAGCAGCTGCTTGCCGCGCCAGCGTGATCGGGCGGCTGCGCTGCCGGACAAATGAGGGGCGGGGGGAACCAGCATGGGCCATCCATATCCTGCCGTGACGGTCACGGCGCTGCGAAGGGCTGGCTGGAGGGCTGGCGATAGGTATTTATTTAAACAGGAACTATTCTCATTTGCAACCGGGCGCGGAATTGCGCTGCCAAATAGGAAAGTTTGTGCGCAATGCAACAGCCTGTGCCGGGAAGGGGCCGGGGCTTCAAGCAGAATCAATCGCCTATGTTGCATCTGTTGAATCTATTGGCAGCCATCGCGCTGCTGGTCTGGGGCACTTACATCGTGCGCACCGGTGTCCTGCGCATCTTTGGGGCCAATTTGCGCGAGGTGCTGGCGCGCAGCGTCAGCAACCGCTTCTTCGCGATGAGTGCCGGCCTGGGCGTGACCACCCTGGTGCAGTCGAGCACCGCCACCTGCCTGATCGTCGCCTCCTTCGTCGGCCAGGGCCTGGTCTCGACCGCCTCGGCGCTGGCCGTGATGCTGGGCGCCGATATGGGCACGGCGCTGATGGCGGTGGTGTTCTCCTTCGATCTGTCCTGGCTGTCGCCGGCCCTGATCTTCACCGGCGTGGTGCTGTTCATCTCGCAGGAGAAGACCACGGTCGGGCGTATCGGCCGGGTGGCGATCGGCCTGGGCATCATCACCTTGGCGCTGAAGCTGATCGTCGCGAGCACCGGCCCGCTGACCCAGAGCCCGGCGGTGCGCGCGCTGCTGGTGGCCCTGCCCAACGAGATCATGCTGGAGATCCTGGTCGGCGCCTTGCTGACCGTGATGTCCTATTCCAGCCTGGCCGTGGTGCTGCTGACCGCGACCCTGGCCGAGTCCGGCATGGTGCCGGCGACGCTGGCGATGGGCCTGGTGATGGGGGCCAATGTCGGCAGCGGCGTGCTGGCCGTGCTGTCCACCGCCAAGGCCAATGTCTCGACGCGCCGCCTGCCGCTGGGCAATCTGATCTTCAAGCTGGCGACCTGCGCGGTGGTCGTGCCCTTGCTGCCGATGATCCATATCGAGCTGCAGCAGTGGCTGCCGACCGTGCACCAGCAGGTGATCGCGCTGCATCTGGGCTTCAACATCCTGATGGCCCTGCTCTTCATCGCCTTCGTGACGCCGATGGCCAAGCTGCTGGAGCGTTTCATGGTGACGCCGCCGCCGGCCGCGTCGAGCCGGCCGCGCCATCTGGACCCGATGGCCCTGACCACGCCGGCGCTGGCGATCAGCTGCGCGGCCCGCGAGGCCCTGCACCAGGCCGATGTGGTCGAGACCATGCTGCGCGGCATCCTGCCGGTGATCAAGAACGACGACACGCAGCTGTCAAGCGAGCTGCGCAAGCTCGATGACACGGTCGACGAGCTCTACTCGGCCATCAAGTTCTACCTGACCCAGATCTCGCGCGAGGCCCTGTCCGAGCGCGAGGCGCGGCGCTGGACCGACATCGTCTCGTTCACGATCAATATGGAGCAGATCGGCGACACGATAGAGCGCATCCTCGAGGACATCGAGGACAAGAAGATCCGAAAGGGCCGCAACTTCTCCGAGGCCGGCATGGCCGAGATCGCCCATATGCACGAGCGCCTGCTGGCCAATCTGCGCCTGGGCATGAGCGTCTTTCTCGACGGTCATGTGCGCGATGCGCAGAAGCTGCTGGAGGAGAAGGCGCGGTTCCGCGATCTCGAGCTCGAGTACGCGGCCACCCATATCGCGCGGCTGCAGGACAACACCATGCAGAGCATAGGCACCAGCTCGCTGCATCTGGACCTGATCACCGACCTGAAGCGCATCAACAGCCATATCTGCTCGATCGCCTATCCCATCCTCGACTCGGCCGGCGTGCTGGCGCAGACGCGCTTGCGCGAGCCGGGTGGCCAGGCGCGGCTCGATGTCTGAGCCGGTGTTGCCGCCGCTGCCCTCGGACTGGCTGCGCTTTCGGCTGGGCGAACAGGCGCTGGGCTGGCTCAGCCCCGAGCGGGCGGCGCGGGTGCTGCCGCTGCTGCCGGGGGCCCGGCTGATCGACCAAGAGCTGCGCTGGAGGGGCGCCGCCGACCTGTCCGCCGCGATGCAGGCCGCCGCCGAGGCCTTGCGGGCCCAGGGTGCGATCCAGGGCTGGCGCGGCGAGGCCTTTGCCTGCGAGACGCCGCTGGCCGAGCCCTGCAGCGCGCGCGGCACCGAGCTGTTCCGCATGGAGCGCGCGGCCTTTCGTTTCTTCGGTCTGATGAGCCGGGCCGTGCACATCAATGGCTGGCGGCCCGATGGCCGCATGCTGTGCGGCCGGCGTTCGCTCAGCAAGCCGACCGACCCGGGTCTGCTGGACAATCTGGCCGCCGGCGGCCTGGCTGCCGGCGAGGAGCCGCTGACCTGCGCGCGACGCGAGCTGTGGGAGGAGGCCGGTGTCGATGCCGTGCTGTCCGTCGCGCTGCGGCCCGGCGGTGCCTTGCGCACCGTGCGGCTGACCGCCCAGGGTCTGCACGACGAGGTCCTGCATGTCTTCAATCTGCGCCTGCCGGCCGAGTTCCGGCCGGTCAATCAGGACGGCGAGGTGGCCGAGTTCCTGGACCTGGAACCCGGCTCGCTGAGCGGCTTCACGCCCGATGCGGCGGCCGTCATCGCCCACGCCATCGGACGCGGCGATCACAAGGAATAACACAATGGACAAGGTCGATGCGGTGGTGGTCGGAGCCGGTGTTGTCGGCCTCGCCGTGGGCCGGGCGCTGGCCATGCGCGGGCTGGAAACCCTGGTGCTGGAGCGCGAGACCGCCATCGGCACCGGGGTCAGCTCGCGCAATAGCGAGGTCATCCACGCCGGGCTCTACTACCCCGAGGGCTCGCTGAAGGCGCGGCTCTGCGTGGCCGGCAAGCAGCAGCTCTATGCGCTGTGCGAAAGCCACGGCATCGCCCACCGCCGCTGCGGCAAGCTGGTTGTGGCCACCGGGCCCGAGCAGGTGGCGGGGCTGCGAGCGCTGGCCGCCAAGGGTGCGCGCAACGGCGTTGACGATCTGAGCTGGCTGGCGCGCGAGGAAGCCCAGGCCCTGGAGCCGACGCTGCGCTGCGAGGCGGCCCTGCTGTCGCCCTCGACCGGCATCATCGACAGCCACGGCCTGATGCTGGCCCTGCAGGGCGATCTGGAGCGCGCCGGCGGCGCGGTCGGCCTGGCCTCGGCCGTGCAGTCGCTGCGGCTAACGCCCGAGGGGCAGGTCTTGACGGTGGGCACCGACGATGGCGGCACGATGGAACTGCTGTCGCCGATCGTCGTCAATGCCGCTGGACTTTCCGCACCCTGGTTGGCCGCGCAGACCGAGGGCCTGGATGCCGCCCATGTGCCGACCGCACATTTCAGCAAGGGCAGCTATTTCTCGCTGCAGGGCAAGGCGCCGTTTGCGCGCCTGGTCTATCCGCTGCCGCAGGACGCCTGGCTGGGCGTGCACCTGAGTCTGGACCTGGGCGGCCAGGCCCGCTTCGGACCGGACGCGCAGTGGCTGGACGAAGTCAGCGATCCAGGCCAGATCGACTACCAGGTCGACCCGGCCCGGGCCGAGGCCTTCTATGCCGATGTGCGGCGCTACTGGCCGGGCCTGCCCGACGGCGCGCTGGCCCCGGCCTATAGCGGCGTGCGGCCCAAGATCCATGGCCCGGGCGTGCCGGCACCGGACTTCCGCATCGACGGCCCCGAGCGCCACGGCGTGCCCGGCCTGGTCAATCTGCTGGGCATCGAGTCCCCTGGCCTGACCAGCTGCCTGGCCATTGCCGAGGAGACCTTGAAGCGGCTGGGGCTGCCGCAGCGTTAAACTGCCGGCATGCTTTCGGGAGATGCCATGTCAGATCCTGTCTCTGAACTCGTGATGCGCGGGCGGGCCTTGCCGATTGCGGATCGCGAACGCCTGGTCGACCAGCTGCTGGTCTCGCTCAACGAGCCTGCTGCCGCCGAACTCCACGCATCCTGGGAGGCCGAAATCGAGCGTCGGCTGGCTCAGTACGATAGCGGCGAAGTCCTTGCCATCGATGCGGCAGAAGTCTTTGCCAAGGCGAGCCGCATCGCCCGCTGAGCCTTGCGACGGCGCTGATGAAGCTGCGCTTTCTTCCGGCGGCAGAGGCTGAGTTGCTGAAGGAAGTCGCCTACTACTCGGAGGCCCGTGCCGGCACCGGGCTGCAATTTCAGGCCGCCGTGCGGGCGGCGCTGGATCGCGCCTTGAATCATCCTCTTGGCGGTGCGCCATCGTTCAAGAGCGCGCGCAGCATCTTGGTCAGGGGCTTTCCATTCAGTGTGGTGTATCGGGCCTCGCCGGGTGAGTTGCTTGTGATCGCCATCGCGCCGCATCGCAAGCGTCCGCACTACTGGGCTTCGCGCATCGAGTGACCGAGTGCGCGTGGCCCGCTCGTGCGGGCCACGCGCGGTCTTGCGGGCTTACTTGAGCCCCTCGCCAATCGCCTTGGTCAGGCTGCCCTGGGCATCATCCCCGCTGAACTCCCAGAAGAAGGCGCCGCCCAGGCCGCGTGACTTGACGTAGTCCATCTTCTCGCGGATCTGCACCGGGGTGTCGAAGCTCCAGAAAGTCGTGCCGTTGTAGATCCACTGGGCGCGGCTTTGCGGGTCCACGAAGCTGGGCCAGGCCAGGCTCTTCAGCACCTTGTAGTCCTCGTTGCCACGCTCCCAGGTGGCCGGTGCCGCGACACCGCTCTGGTAGAGGCCGTTGTTGACATTGGGCACATTGGTCCAGCCGCGGCCGTAGAAGCCGATGCCCAGGTTCAGCTTGGTGGCGGGCACGCCCTGGGCGAGATAGGCCTGCAGCGCATCGTCGGTGTTGTAGAGCCGCACATCGCCGGTCGAAGGGTCGGCCGTGCTGCCGTAGAGCGGCGAATGGAAATTGGTTCTGGCCTCCCAGCTGCCGTGGAAGTCATAGGTCATCACATTGATGAAGTCCATATAGGGATGGGCCTGGCCGGGGTCGAAGGCGCGGATCTTGTCGATGCCGGCCGGCGCGGCCATGGTCAGCAGCAGGCCCGGGCGCAGTGCGTCGAGCTGGCGGCGGAACTCGGCCACCAGGCCGGTGAAGTTCTCGCGGTCCTCGGGCTTGCCGCAGGCCAGGCCGCAGGCGTTCGGATACTCCCAGTCGAGGTCGATGCCGTCGAACACACCGGCCAGCGCGCCGGCACCGCCGGCGTCCTCGACGCGCGGCAGATCGCCCTTGATATAGGCGTCGATGCAGCTCTTGACGAAGGCGGCGCGGTTCTCGGGTTTCGCGGCTTCGGAGAAGCCGCGCGAGTAGGTCCAGCCGCCCAGCGAGATCAGCACCTTGAGCTTGGGGTACTTGGTCTTGAGCTTCTTCAGCTGGCCCCAGTTGCCGCGCAGCGGCTGGTCCCAGCGGTCGGCCACGCCGTCCACGCTCTGGGCCGCGCTGAAGCCCTTGGTGTAGTCGGCAAAGGCATCGCCGCCGGCCCCGGTGTTCTCGTTGACCGCCTGGGTCACGCCGACCTCGCAACGGTTGTTGCGCACATTGCCGAAGGCGTAGTTGATATGGGTCAGGTGCTGGGCCGAGCCGCTGGTGTCGATGTTCTTGACCAGGTAGTTGCGGCCGTAGATGCCCCATTGCGCGAAGTAGCCGAGCACCGTCTTGTCGCCACCGCCCAGCTCCTGGGTGCGCACCGAGATCGCGGCCGAGGGCTGGGAGGCGCCGGCCTGGTTGAAGGCCACGACGCTGAAGCTGTAGGCGGTGTCGGGGCTCAGGCCGGTGACGCTGGCGGCCGGGTTGGCCACGGTGGCGGCCGTGCTTGAGCCCTGCAGCACGCGGTACTGCACCGTGCAGTTGGGCCCGGCGGCCACCGCGCCCCAGGCCAGGTTGACGCTGTTGCTGCTGGTGCTGCTGGCGTTCAGTCCGGCGGGTGTGGCCGGCGGCGCGGCGCAGGCGCCGTTGGCCGTGCTGGTCAGCAGCGCGGCGCTGGCGGCCGAGACATTGCCGGCGCGGTCCTTGGCCCGCACCGTGTAGCTATAGGCGGTGCCGGCGCTCAGGCCGCTGTCGGTATGGCTGGTGCCGGTGGGCGAGGCGATCAGGCTGGCGCCGCGCAGCAGCTCATAGCCGGCCACGCCGCTGCCGGTGTCGGTCGAGGCCTGCCAGCTCAGGCTGATGCTGGAGCTGGTGGCGCCGGTGGCGCTCAGGCCGGCGGGCACGCTGGGCGGTGTGGTGTCGACGGGCGGATTGCCGTCGCAGTCGCCCAGCGGTTTCCAGACGTCCCAGGTGCCGGAGTTGGTGGCCGGCGAGTTGTTCTGGGTCCACCACTTGGCCTGGTAGGCCTTGTTGTTCTGCTGGGCCAGCTTGCCGCCGGTGTAGATGTCGGCGGCGGTCCAGGCCGGCACCGCGCTGCAGTCATAGGCCTGGGCCGAGCCGGCGGCCATCGCGGCGGCCAGGGCGATCAATCGATAGGCGTTCTTCATGGGTGATGTCCTTGGGTAAGGGAAAGGGCTCAGCGCTTGAGCGTCGAGGTCTTGTTACTGGCAGCGGCAGCCGCCGTGGCCGGCTGGGTGCCGCGGCGGGCTTCCTGGGCCAGGCCGTAGCTCTTGCCGCCGAAGCTCACGACCCAGTTGCTGGGCAGGGGCATCGGCAGGTAGTAGTTCAGCTTGACCTGCACACTGGCGCCCGGGGCCAGGCTTTGCCAGCCGGGCAGCTTGAAGCTGGCACGGTGGAAGTCCTTGGCCAGCCCGCCGATGTTGTGGCCGGCCGGATTGGCGCCGCTTTGCACCACGGTCAGGCCGAAGCCGCTCTGGTCGGTCAAGGTGGCCGGGATCGCGGTGGGCACATCGAAGCTGAACTCGGTGCCGCCGGGCAGCGTGCTGCTCGTGCGGTTGGTCAGCGTCAGGGTGGGATTGATCGGGTAGTTGGCATCGCCGAGTGCAAAGCCCGAGATCGCATAGCCGATGTCCAGCACCTCGGCGGGCAGGGCCGGCTGGCCCGGCGCGGTCAGGGTGTTGCCATAGGGCGTGGCGGTCTTGAACTTGTTGTAGAGCGCGGTCGTCAGCGTGCTGCCCATGCCCCATTCGCCGCGCTGGGCGTTCCAGCCGTAGTCGCCGGCCAGTTCCCAGAACATCACGCCGCCGATGCCGCGGTCCGCCACATACTGGGCCTTGACGCCCAGCGACTGCTCGTCCTCGATCGACAGGAAGACCTTCTTCTGCGCGTTCCACAGCCAGGGTGCGACCAGGGTCGGGTCGTAGTGGCGGGCATAGCTGCCGATCAGCTGGTCGGCCGGATTGGTGGCCGGGTTCAGGCCATAGGCGGCCAGATAGCTGCCGGGCCGGCCTTCGGCCAGGTTCTTCAGATGCCACAGCGGGTTGGAGCCGGCCGGCACCTCGCGGTTGCCGACGTCCAGGTCATGCCAGAGGTTGTCGATACCGACCGCCCCGGCCCCGCATTTCTGCACCGTGCCGCCGCCGGTACCGGCCGGGCACTTGCTCTGGTCGGCCTGGGGTGCCTGGCCCCACAGCCCGTTGGTGCCGCCCACCACATCCTTCCAGCCGCGGCTGTAATAGGGCACGCCGATATTGATGCGGCCCGCCGGCAGCGCGCCGCGGAAGTAGTGATACGCCCAGTCGGTGTTCAGATAGCCGATGCGGGCGTACTGTGGCGCGGTGTAGTAGCTCCAGGCCTGCAGCTCGGCGTCCTTGCCGTCGTCGTAGAGCGCCGCGTTGGGGCCGACGAACTGGTTCCAGGCCCCGTGCAGGTCGTAGCTCATGATGTTGACGTAGTCCAGATAGGGCGTGATCTGGTGGTTCTCCATGCCGCGCAGCAGATAGGCCGAGGAGGGCGCGGCCACCGTCAGCAGGTAGTGGCGGGCGTCCTGCTGGCCGGCGGCATCGAGCCGCTCGCGCAAGGTCTTCATCAGCAGCACATAGTTCTTCAGCAGATGGGCGCGGCGCGCGTTGGAGATCGCGAAGTCGTCCGGGTTGCCGGCGTCCTTCATGCTGGTCGCGTATTCGTAGTCGATGTCCACGCCGTCGAAGCCGTACTGGCGGATGAAGGCCACGGCCGAGTCGGCGAAGGCGCTGATGCCGGCCGTGTTGGCCGTGCCATCGGCATTCGTCGTCATCGTGTAGAAGCCGCCGCTGGCGACGCGCTGGCCGCTGGCGTTGAAGAAGCCACCGGTCTCGGCCCAGCCGCCGACCGAGATCATGGTCTTGACCTGCGGGTACTGCTTCTTGAACTTGTTGAGCAGATTGAAGTGGCCCTTGTAGGCATAGGACGGGTCCATCTCGGCGCCGGCCACGCCGGGCCAGGTCAGGCCGGTGGCGGCATTGGCCGGGTCGGCGGCGTTGCCGATCGAGACCTTGTGGCTTGCGTCCACATGGGCGAAGGCGTAGTTGATATGGGTCAGCTGGCCCCAGGGGATGTTGGAGGCCAGATAGGCCGGCTGTCCGTTCTTGCCGGTGCGCCAGCTGGTGAAGTAGCCGATCACGCGGCGTGGCTTGTCGGCGCCCATCTTCTCGCGCCCCTGCTCGTCATAGACCTTGCAGTAGGCCGGCGCGGTGCCCGGCGTGGTCGCCAGGCCCTCGGGGCGGCAGCGCTCCTCGCCGACCACCTGGCCGCGCACCGTGATGCGAACGGCGGCGCTGTCGGTGGCCGCACCCTTGTCGTCGGTGGCGCGGGCGACGATGTCGGCGACGCCGGCGCGGGCCGTCCAGCTGACGCTGAAGGGCGCGCTCGTGTCCTCGGCCACCAGGGCGCCGTTGACATAGAAGCCCACCTTGGCGACGCTGCCGTCGCTGTCGGCAGCGTTGGCTGCCAGGGTCACCGTGTCGCCGGCGGTCGGGCTGGCGCTGGCGCTTGGTGCGCTCAGGCCCACGGTCGGCGGCTGGTTGAGCGGGCCGCTGGTCACCGTGAGCTGCTGCGCGCGGCTGGCGCTGGCGCCCTTGTTGTCGGTCACGGTCAGCGTGACCGTGTAGCTGCCGGCCGCCGCATAGCTGCGGCTGGCGGTGGCGCCGCTGGCCGTGGCGCCGTCGCCGAAGCTCCAGGCATGGGCGGCGATGCTGCCGTCCGGGTCGCTGGAGGCACTGCCGTTGACGGTCACGCTCAGGCCCTGGACCGCAGCGCTGAAGCTGGCCACCGGCGGCTGGTTGACCGGGCCGCCATCGCAGGCGCCCAGCGGTTTCCAGACATCCCACTGGCCCGAATTGGTGGCCGGCGAGTTGTTCTGGGTCCACCACTTGGCCTGGTAGGCGGCGTTGTTGTGCTTGATGCTCTGGCCGCCGGTGTAGACGGCTGCGGCGCTCCAGTCGGACAGGCCGGCGCAGTCATAGGCGAGGGCCAGGGGGCTGAGGCCGCCGGCCATCAGCATCACGAGTAGCTGGGGAGAACGCATGGGATGACTCCTTGCTTGAGGGGAAATGAACGGACGAGCAAGACCTGACCCCTGTGCCTTTCTGGCACGGGGCGGCACGGGTCGGATCGGGTAAGACGGGGGCTGGTGTTGCGGGCTAGGGCTGGACGATCACGTCGAAATACTTCTCGACGCAGCGCTGGTAGTCGCCGGGTTTGAGCGCCGAGTAGGCGGTCTGGTAGCCGACCGTCTTGCAGGCAAAGGTCTTGCCCTCCGGCATGTCGGCGCGGTAGGACCAGTCCTGGTCCCAATAGATATTCAGTGCGCCGGCGCCGCCCACCTCGAAGCGCTTTTGCTGGGCACAGCCGAGCTCCTCATTGGCGCCGATGGGCACGCCCAGCGCGGCCGCGTGCTGGCGGTAATAGGCGATGCGGTTGAGCGACTGCGGCTTTTCGCTGCCCTGGCCGCATTCGATGCCGCCGTTGATGATGTTGGTGGTGGCGCCGAAGCCGGCGCGTATGCCCAGCGCCAGGTCGGCCGCATTGGGCTGCCAGCTGCCGTCCAGAACATGCAGCATGCTGGGCTTGGGCGAGGCCGGGTAGACCAGGAAGAACACCGCCGAGGCCAGGTTCAACCAGGTATCGGCGACCTGCTCGGGGGCGTTCAGCAGCACCCGCACATCGCCGAACATCGCGTCCGAGAAGGGCCCGTAGTTGAAGCTGTAGGAGAGCTGCTTGGCGCCGCGGCCGAAGTACTGCTTGTAGCGGCCCTGGGCATCCTTGCCGCAGGGCCAGACCTGGGCCTGCCAGGTCTCGGGTCGGCATTCGTTGTTGTAGGGGCAGCCGTAGCCGTCCTCACTGCAGCCCGACTCGCGCAGGTAGTACAGCGCCTGGCGCCATTCGGGGATCGCATGGTTGCGGTCGTGCGCGCCGGTTTCCTGGGTGAAGTGGGCGAACATCGTGGCCAGGGTCTTGCGGCAGATCGCGTCGCTGTCGCGGCCGTCGGTGTAGCTGGCGCAGACGCCGCCGAACTTCGCGATGGCCTGCAGCAGCCCGGTGTAGGTGTAGGCCGGATGGCGCAGCGGGAACAGGAACTCCCACTGCGCCGCGCCCAGCAGGCGCTCGACCCGCTTGACGTTGTCCGGGTTGCCGGCCAGGCCCGGCGCGACGGCCGCGACCACGCTATTGGGCCGGGTCGCGACCGAGGCCTTGACCGCGCGGAACAGCGGGCTGTCGGTCAGCGCGGCCTCGCTGGCCAGCAGATCGGCCAGGGCCAGCGTGTACTTGCCGGTGACCGGGTCGCGGGCGATGCTGGAGACGGTCAGGCTGGTGCTGCGGCTGGCACTGGCGCCCTGGTTGTCGGTGACGGTCAGGCTCACCGCATAGGTGCCGGCGCGGGCATAGCGGTGGCTGGGTTTGGCGACCGCCGCCGTGGCGCCGTCACCGAAGTCCCAGCGCCAGGCGCTGATGCTGCCGTCGGCATCGCTGGAGGCGCTGGCATCGAAGCTGACGCTCAGCCGGCTGATCTGGTTGCTGAAACTGGCGACGGGGGGCTTGTTGCCACCGCCACCATCACAGCTGCCCAGCAGCTTCCAGACCTGCCAGGGCCCGGCGTTGGTCGCCGGTGCCGCGCCCTGGTTCCACCAGTTGGCGCTGTAGGCGCGGCCCTGGTCGCGGGCCTGCTGGCCGGCGGTGTAGATACCGGTGGCTGTCCAGTCCGGCAGGGGGCTGCAGTCCAGTGCCAGCGCGCTGCTGTTCAGCAGCAGGCCGCACAGGCCCAGCCCCAGGGTTCGCATGTCCATGAACGTCTCCCGCGTTCGATGCGCTTGTGACTGCTGCGCAATGGTCTTGACCATAGCCAGGCGCGTGGGCGCCATCGGCTTGCAGCTACAAGAAGCGGACTGCTCGTGCCCCCGTAGTGAGACGGACTTTAGATACCAATACGAATGCTGGTATCGTAGTTAACCCTTAATTGGTATGTAAGTTCTGGTAAATTGAAATACCGAAATGAGGCCAGTTGTGCGCATCGCGCCAAGCGGGCGAGGCTGGTATCAGGTCTCGGCGATCTGCCACTGGCCGTCGCGCAGCAGCTCATGCGGACGGAAACGGGCCTTGTAAGCCATCTTCTGGCTTTCGGCGATCCAGTAGCCCAGATACAGGTGGGCCAGACCCAGCTCACGGGCCTGCGCGATCTGCCACAGCACGTTGTAGCTGCCGTAGCTGGCGGCCTCATCGGGCTCGTAGAAGGTGTAGACGGCCGAGAGTCCGTCGCTGAGCACATCGAGGATGGACACCATCTTCAGCGCCCCTTCCTCCTCGCCCGGCGCGGGCGGTGCACGGAACTCGACCAGGCGCGAGTTGATGCGGCTTTGCAGCAGGAACTGGGTGTACTGGTCGATGCTGTCGTGGTCCATGCCGCCGCCCGAGTGGCGGCCGGCCTGGTAGCGCAGATAGAGCTGGTAGTGCTCTTCGCTGAAGCCCAGACGCATCACATGCACGCTCAGGTCGCCATGCTGCTTCCAGGCGCGGCGCTGGCTGCGCGAGGGCTGGAAGGCCGCCACCGGGATGCGCATCGGCACGCAGGATTTGCAGCCGTCGCAGTAGGGCCGGTAGGTGAACAGGCCGCTGCGCCGGAAACCCGCCTCGACCAGGCCCGAGTAGGCGTCGGCATGGATCAGATGGCTGGGCGTGGCGACCTGGGAGCGCGCCTGGCGGTCCGGCAGATAGCTGCAGGGGTAGGGCGCTGTGGCGTAGAACTGCAGCTGCGACAGCGGTAGCTCTTTGGGATGGGTCACGACGTGGCGGGCTTGAGGGTGGTTGAGGCTGGGGCCGATTCTGCCTGCAGCCAGTCCCATAGCGCGGGCCGGAAGACCCAGGATTGTGGGGAGGACTGCCCAACAAACTGCCGCAGATGGGCTTCGAACTCGGGCCGAGCCACCTCGGCGGCCCCCATCGAGGCCAGGTGTCGGGTGTTCTGCTGGCAGTCGATCCAGGGGATGCCATGCTGGCGGCACAGGCAGACCAGGGCCGCCAGCGCGATCTTGGAGGCATCGGTGGCGCGCATGAACATCGATTCGCCGAAGAACATGCGGCCCAGGTTGACGCCATAAAGCCCGCCGACCAGCTCGCCGTCGACCCAGGTCTCGACGCTGTGCACCGTGCCCTGCGCGGCCCAGCGCGCATAGGCGGCCTGCATCTCGGGCAGTATCCAGGTGCCGTTCTGGCCCTCGCGCGGGGCTTCGGCGCAGGCGCGTAGCACGGCCGGCGTCGCGCTGTCGACGCGGATATCGCAGCCCGGCGTGCGCACGAAGCGGGCAATCGTCTTGCGCAGCGAGCGGGTCACGCGAAAGTGCTGCGTCTGCAGCACCATGCGCGGATCCGGCGCCCACCACAGGATGGGCTGATCCGGCCCGTACCAGGGAAAGATGCCGCGCGCATAGGCGGCCGTCAGCCGCGCCGGGCTCAGGTCGCCGCCGGCGGCCAGCAGGCCCGGTGCCTCCGAGTCGGGGCCGAGCGCGCGGGAGGAGGGCGGAAAGTCGAGAGAAGCCTCGTCGAGCCAGTCGATCATGGCTTCATGGTAACTTCCCGCCCCATGATTACTGTTTACGGCATTCCGAACTGCGACACGATGAAGCGCGCCCGCGCCTGGCTGGACGATCAGGGCCTGAGCTACCACTTCCACGACTACAAGCGTGCCGGCGTGCCACCCGAGCAGCTGCAGCGCTGGCTCAAGGAACTGGGCTGGGAGCGTGTGCTCAACCGTGCCGGCACCACCTGGCGCAAGCTCGATGAGGCGGCCAAGACCGCTGCGGCGGACGCCGCCGGCGCGGCCGCGCTGATGCAGGCCCAGCCCAGCGTCATCAAGCGCCCCATCATCGAATGGAATGACGGCCGCCTGACGGTCGGCTTCTCGGCCGAGACCTTCTCGCGCCATCTTTGAAAGCGACGCACTGATATGTTCACCGGCATTGTTCAAGGCATCGCCGAAGTCGCCGCCATCACCGACAAACCCGGCCTGCGCAGCTTCTCGCTGGAGTTCCCGCCGGGCTTCTGCCACGGCCTCGAAATCGGCGCCAGCGTGGCCAGCGACGGCGTCTGCCTGACCGTCACCGCGCTGCAGGGCGATACCCGGGCCGACTTCGATGTGATGCAGCAAAGCCTGAGCCTGACCACGCTGGCCGGCCTGCGCCAGGGCAGCCGCATCAATGTCGAGCGCGCCGCCCGCGATGGCGCCGAGATCGGCGGCCACCCGCTCTCCGGCCATGTGGACTTCATGGCCACGGTGGCCGAGATCCGCCGACCCGAGAACAACCATGTGCTGCGCATCGCCGTGCCCGCGCCCTGGATGCGCTACATCTTCGCCAAGGGCTATATCGCGATCAACGGTGCCAGCCTGACGGTGGCCGAAGCCCACCGCGAGCCCGGCGGCGCCGGCTGGTTCGAAGTCTGGCTGATCCCCGAAACCCTGCGCATGACCACCTTCGGCGACAAGGAGGTGGGGTCAGGTCTGAACATCGAGATCGAGCGGCAGACGCAGGTGTTCGTCGACACGGTGCGCGAGGCGATCGAGGAGCGGCTGGGGCCGCTGTTGCCGGCGTTGGAGAAGCTGCTGGCGCGGGAGGGGTTGAGCTTGGCCGAGCTGGCTGCGCCGCTACACCCGAAAATCGAGGCGCCGCGCGCCTAGTTGCCGGCTGCAAGTGCATCGTCTTTCAGCCGGCGGGCATTTCGGGCGTCATGGCGCAGTCATCTCGACCAAGGTCGCGGCCACTGCCGACAATGGCGTAGCCGCCCAGAGGTGAGCCTCGTGAGTTTTGCACCTCTCAGCCAGTTGCAAAGCCTCTTCGCTCCACATCAGCAGAGCCGCCCTGAAAGCAGGCCAGGCCGCCTCCCCGTGAGCGATAGGCGCACGCACGGCATCTAGCTCGAACGACGGTCCGGCGCACTTTGCACGTTGAGCGGCTCCTGGCGACACATCCCCCATTGGCAGACGGGTGAGCATGTCTCCAAGCGGCGCGAGTACGGTGGTCATGAGGCGCAAGGACAGGTCAGCCATGCGCGCCTGCCATGCTTTGTCGCCACGGGGATCGCTGAACACTTGCTGCAAGGCGTCGAGCATCAGTACGTACACGCCGCTGCAAAGGTCGTTGACATGCCGTGTCAACGGATCCTGAATCAAACGCCACCCAGGGTAGGTGTTGTCCACATGCAGGCGCGACAAGGGGTTCGACTGGACGTCCCGCACTGGCGCGAACTCAGGCCTTGCATCTCGCAGTGACTGATACTCCTCATACATCCTTACAAACAGCCCGAAGTGGCTGTCGACCCGGTCGATCGGTGAGCCCTCTCCCTGCAGGGTGATCAGCCTCACGCCATCGAGCGCCTGCTGCAGTGTGAGGATAGGCAGCAATTGCGGCATGTCCATCAGATCGGGTCCGACCTGCGCCCCTGCCGGGCCGACGAAACCTGCTTGGCCAAGCTCGCGCAAATCCTCGGCAATCTGCTGATAGAGCGCGGCGATGCTGAGATGGGGCGAAGCGGCGGGCCGATCAAAATGCTCCGGCAAATGTGCAAAGGGATCCTTCAAACCGGGAGCGTCCTGCCAGAACGCCATGGCATGTTGTGCCTGCAACTGCCCCGTCTCTGGCAGCCAGGCCGGCGAGGCCTTTTCCCCGCTATCCGAGGGCCTTTCATACAAGGCATACAGGACCAAGACACTCGGTGACATGGGCCACAGCCCCCAGGGTAGACCGGTCGGGTAGTAGCTTGGCCGTTGCGGAAAGTTCGGGCGGTCAATATGGAGCCCACTACCCAGCGCTGCAGCGATGTTGGCCGCCTGCGCAAGGTGCAGCATCTCCTGGGCCGCAATGAAGAACAGCGTGCCGCGCCACTTTCGAACGATGTTCAGTTCGGCGAGTTGGAGGCCACCCTCTTCGAGGCCGGTTTTCAGTGAAAGGGCGGTGAAAAGGTACTGCAGGCAAAGCCCGTGCTCCAACTCGCTGGCCAGCGCAAGCGCGCGAAGTAGACGTGCACGCACAGTGCCATTGCCAGGATTTTTCATGCAAGTTCCTCCCGCCTCGATCCCGATGGCCCCGAGTCGGATGGCCGTAGGCTGTCGATGATGTGCTGAGCGCTGCGCAGGACCAGCGCAGCCAAGGTCAAGGTGGGATTGGCCGCATCGACAGTGGGGAACATGCCGCAGCCCAGCAGGAAGAGGTTCGAATGCTCATGACTCCGCCCATAACTATCGCAGCAGGAGCTGTGCTCATCGTCGCCCATGCGGGTCGTTCCCATCAAGTGGCCGGCGCCAAACCAACCGGGTACTTCCGAGATGCCGGACGCCCCAAGCCTCTCATAGATCAAGCGGGCTGCGGCTACGAAAGCCTCTGTCCCTGCGTGCGTATAGTCGCCGATACGGTAGCGGATCTCAGGTCGAGGAACACCCAGCGGATCGAAGTCCCGCTCCGATGGACGGATGCAGTTTTCGGCGAGAGGTTCGGGCTCAATCAGCCCGTTGAGTTCGATCTGCGTACTGACGTCCCATGCCAGTTGTTCGCGCAAGCGTCGCCCGCTGAAGCCGCGATTGACGAGGTCGATGACGTTGTTGAAGGGTGAGCCCGTGGCCCAACTGGTGCCAGTGTTCTGCAATTCGATGCGAAAGGCCGCACGTTCGCTGCGAAATGGACCATCGCGCAGGGATTCGCAACCTGAGGTACTTAGGGGACCCCGGAACAAGTAGGCTGGCCGCGGCAACTTGGCATAGGTAATCTTCACATCGTGGTCCATGAGGTAGCGTCCCACCACACCGCTGCCATTGGCTACTCCTTGCGGGGCCCTCTCGTTCGCCGACATCAGCAACAGTTTCGGAGTTTCGATGGCGTTCATTGCCAGCACATAGAGCCGGGCGCGAAGCACCTGCTCGCTACGGTCGGGCCGACGCACACGCAGCCCGTTGATGCGTCGCTGCGCATCGAGCGAAACGGCCACAGCCACCGCTGATGTAATGAGCTTGGCCGGCAAGGCCGTGGATGTACTTGATGGCGCCAAGCGGGGGTTCAATGCCCATTTGAGATGTACGGACGCATCGTATTTGGCCTGGATTGGGCACACCGGAATGCAGTTGGCACTGCCGGCGCAAACCGGCCGACCTTGGTAAGGCACGGAGTTTCGCGCTTGCGGCGTGCTGCGGAATTCGACGGGCAGCCCCTCGAATCTAAGCCCCTCGGTCGCCTTGCGTACGATCCTGTCGTTGTAGGTGGGCAAGATGGGCGGCATCGGATAGGGCTGATGCGGATCACGAGGAGCGCCCAGATCCACGGCACTGTCCCCCGCGACACCCAGTTCGCTTTCGGCTTGCCAGTACCAATCCTGCAAGTCCGCGTAGCGGACCGGCCAGTCGAATCCGCGACCATATCGACTGTGCTCCTGGAAGCTGTTGGGCGTGAAGCGCAGACAGGTGCCCAGCCAGTGATAAGTTGTGCCACCGACAAAGCGGTTGTAGGTGCTCTGGAAGGGCTGTGGCCCGTGCTGGACGTAGTATTTGTTCAGTGTGGTCTCGGACGGGCTAGGCGCGTAGGCCAGGTCGGGATAGCCCGCGTTGGTCATCTTCACCGGGTTGCTGAAAAAGCTCTGTACAAGGGCTTCGCGCTGGTCTTCGCCGGTCTTCAAGTCGAAGTACGGTCGTTCGCCGGCCTCCAGCAGGACGACCTTCAACCCCGCCTGGCTGCAGCGGTAGGCCAGCAATGCACCGGCCAGGCCTGCACCGGCAATCAGGACATGGCAATCATCAACGTCGGCGTCGGGCATGGCTGTGCAATGAAGTTGGCTGGGTTGTCTGCTGCGGATTTCCAGAAGGCAGGCTCTGAGCGGTGCCGACTTTCGGCGGGTCCGGATCGCCGATAGGTACTGGGTTCGGATAGCCCCAGTGCCCGTAGTAAGGCCCTGGCATGCCCGGAGGATTGGCGCCGATCGCTGACCAGACCAGGGCTTCGGCGTAGACCGATGCAGGGGCGATGGCATCGCCCAGGTAGCCGTTGTACCAAACGGTCAGGATGTTGCGCACCAGGGCTGTCAGCGTCACATCCGCATTGGTGAGTGTCATGAGCGTCTGCTCCAGCGCCTGTGGGCACTCGTCGGCGAGGCGCTGATGGAGTGCGCCCAAGACCTCCATGGGATGCGGGTCGACATCGGGCCCGGCCAGGGGACCGGTGTAGTAATCACCGGGTCCATAGCGCACAGGCGTTGCCCGCAGCACGATCTGAAGATAGGCGCGGGCAGCCTCTGTCGGCAACGGCCGCTGGTCCAGCAATGTCTGGGATACGGTGATGAAGGTTGGCAACCAACGGGCCAGGTCCGCATCCTCGACCGTCCGTGAATCATGGATATCGTCTTGCATGGCTCAATCGCTCAGGCGCTCCACATGGGCGACGACAAAGCCCAGGGGGCTGCGTGAACCCAGGGGGATGAACACATCAGGGATGCCGAATTCGGCCTGTTCCTTGTCCTTGGCGCGCTTGGGATTGCTGCGGTAGTTGTCCTTTGCCCAGCCCGCGTTGAGTGCCTTGAACTCGGACTCGAAATCAAGCGTGTTCACCGTTGGCCCCAGAATGGTCAGCATGGCGGCGTACTGACCCCTCGAGGGCGGGTACTCGACCAGCAGTTGCTCGCCATAGCCTCGGGTCGATGTCGTGGCGATGAAGGGCGTGTGTTCGGCACTGGCCTGCGCTTTCTCCAGCGTCCGGGCCTTGCGCAGGCGGCCCTCCTCGGAGTCATCCGTGTCCGACAAGGTCGTCAAGGCATCCGTTCGATTTTTGAAGTATGAGGACATGGCCTTGTTGTGCAGGGTCTTGCCCTTGCGGTCCTCCTGCGCGACGTCGCTGTCGATATCGCTCTTGTTGAAGAATCCGCCGAAGACCAGGCCGGAGCGGTCACTGTTGCCGAACTTGTGATAGCGATAGAAGACGCCAATCTGCCCGCCCATCGAGAGCTCTGGATCATTGGCGATGCGTTCGGCAAAGGCCGGCGAAACCTGCACGATCTGGGCCAACTGATCGATTCGGCGCAGCACGCCAGCTTCCTCCAGTTTGTCGGTGTTGCGGCGCTTGGTCTCCTCATAGGGCGTCATCTTGTGGCTACTCGCCACATTGGTCACCGCCACGAGCTTTTCCTTGCGGGATTTGCCCCGTACCGATGTGTAGTCGAGGCGACGCATCCCCTCGTCCCTGGGTCCGTGCTCCAAGTCCGTACTCGTGACGCCCAAACGCCCCAGATCGCTGAGGGTGATAGCCTCTCGCTCGCCCGGCTCGCGCCACTCGATCGAGCCTTCGTCCACCTCACGATGCCATGCCGCGATGTGCTCGCGGATGAGCTGCTTGGCTGCCGGGAGGTTCTCGGCCGACTTGGCTTGACGGTAGACCGTTTGGTGGCGCGGGTTGGTCGGGGATCCGATGCTGCGGATCTCGCGCAGGAAGAAGAACTCCAGTTCAGCGACATCAGGACCGGAAAGTGCCAACTGGGCCACCGACGGCCTGCCACCCGTCGCCACCTGGCGTTGGACAGGCGCTTCGATACTGTCTCCGCGCAGGGCTCGCTGTCCCATCAGCGTGGCCTCTGACTCCAGCGCTGCATCGTCGTTGATGCCCGTTCCTTGCAATTGGCGTGTTGGCCTTACCTTGCCCTGGCGCTGCTGCACCACATGCCAGGCCTCATGTGGCAAATGCTTCTCCTGCCCCGGCCCCAAGTGAATGTCCGAGCCCTGCGCGTAGGCATGGGCCTGCAGTGCCGCCGGCTTGTCCGAGTTGCGATGCACGCGCACGCCCGACATGTCCATGCCCGAGAGCGCTTCGATGCCGCTCCTGAGGGTGTCAGGCAGGCCGCTGCGATCGTTCGTTCCCGGCACGGCCTGCTGTAGCTGCGCGATTTTCTGCCTTTGCCGCAGCTGGAGGGGGCTGGCAGCGTTGGCTGCTACGTCGCCAGCCGAATCCCGCCGGCTGGCTGGCTCGCGGCTCTGCTTGTGTTGGTCAATCCTGCTGCGAATTCTCATGGCTTGCTCACTTCTGCTGATCTTGAGTGGGCTTGTGAGACCCAGGCATCGCCGTCTTTCAAACGAGGTCCGGGTCCTGCGGTGCCTGCTTTGGCCCCGATGGTTTCAATGACGCCACCTTCAAGCGCGAGCTGGCCAGCAACTGGCGCCCTTGGTCAAGCAGGCGCGCGAATTCGTCGTCGGTGCCGAGCGCGTCGAGTTTCTCGGCATGCTGCTCGCGGAAAGCCAGGTCACGGGCCACGGCCTCCTGCACGCCGCGTCCGCTGGCCAGCTCTTCCAGAGGCACGCTGCTGCGCTGCCGTTCCGCCAGTTCCAGCTGCAGGCGCTCGTTCTCCTGCTCCAGCTCCTTGTTGCGCTGCCTGGCCCGTGCCAGACGGGCGCGCAGGCGCTCTATCGTGGCCTGATCTTCGGCCGCCTTGAGGCTCAAGGCCCCCAGCTCCTTGTGCAACTCGCGGTTCTCCGCCTGCAGCAGGTCCAGCCCTTCGGCCTTCTGCTTCAGCTCGAGCTCGGTCTCCTTGAGAAGCTGCTCGGTCTCGTTCATCTGATCCGACAGCTCGTCAAAGCGCTGCTGCAGCGAATCGCGCTCGTCGCTGACCTTGCCCAGGCTCTTCTCGGTGCTCGTCAGCGCGACCTGCAGGTCTTCCAGGGTCTTGCGGAAGTGGGTCTGCACGATCACCGCCACCCGCAGATAGCCCTGGTTGTTGAGCACCACATGCTTGGTGGGCTCGTGCTTGGCCTTGGCGGCAGCGCCGCTGTCGATGCTCTTCTTGTTGTCCCCGTAGTCGACCTCGCTGCCGCCCTTCAAGCCCTCGGGTGAGGGAATGCTGATGGTGGCCGTGCGCGTTGCGCCGGCGTCGGCGCCGTCCTTGTCCACCGCGGTCCAGGCGGACGTCAGCTTGCTGGCATACCAGAGCTTGGGGCTGCCACTGCTTTGCGCATAGTCGACATCGACCTTGTAGTGAAGAAACTGCAACTCGGTGTTGACGTGATTCTTCACCTGTTCTTCGATGCGAGCTGACTGAGTGGTGTTGGCGGTGGCCGGGATCGCGGTGAGGTTGCGCGCGTCATCGCCCGGGCCGCCGAGATTGTTGTTGAGCAGGTGGCCTGCAATGTACTTCTCTCCGCCGGCTGCTTTGGCCAGCGCCACGCGCCGCTTGTTCCAGATCTTGGAACTGCCTGCCTGGGGCTCGCTGCCCAGCTTGTNGCAATGTACTTCTCTCCGCCGGCTGCTTTGGCCAGCGCCACGCGCCGCTTGTTCCAGATCTTGGAACTGCCTGCCTGGGGCTCGCTGCCCAGCTTGTGGTCCGGGCCCAGTATGGTGGCGTCCATGCCGGTACCTTCGCCGGCGCTGCCATGCACGGGTTTCCATTTGATGCGGGTTCTGAGCTTGGTGCCCGCCGTGGTCTCGGCCCTCAGGCCCTCGGCCGAGGTCTTCTTGCTCGCGTCGTCATTGCCGGTGTCGGTGCGCAGCTTCTTCCAGCTGAATTTGCTGCTCCGGGCCGAGGCTTCGATGTCGGCGTAGCCGGTGAGCTTGGCCTGCAGCGGCGCTTGCGCCGCGCCGGTCCTGTCCTTGTCTGGATGGCTGGGCAGCTGTGCAATCTGCTCTTGTTGCCGCCACTGCCGGGGCCCCGTCGCTACCTTGCCGTGCGGCGCCTGCTGCCGGCTGGCGGGTTCGAGCGGAGGCCTGTCAAGAGCTGCCCCATCGGCGCGAATTCTCATGAGCCGCTCCCCGCCTACTTGTTCTGCGAATTCGCCACATTCGCCGCCAGCATGCGGTCGCGCCGGCGGTTCTTGGCGGCGCTCTTGCGCGGGTCTTCCTCGCGGCCCTTGCCGGGCTTGTGAGACTTGACCTTGCCGCTGGGCGTGGTGGTCGAGTGTGATTTGCCGCGGTTGAAGCCCTTGGTCTTGCGGTCACCCTCGACCCGCTGCACCGGCGCGCCGGTACCCAGGGCCTGCAGCTGCGCGATCTGGGCGCCCTGGGCGCTCTGGCGCGGGCTGCTCGGGGCGGCCGTGGGGCCGGCATGGGCGGCATGGGCGGCATGGGCGGCGTGGGCGGCCGCCGCGCGTTGTGCGGTCTGGCTCTTCGGTGCGGCGAGGGTTTTCATGGTTTCTCCACCTTCGGTTTCAGCACGGCCCACAGGGCCGCGACAAACAGGATCGCGATCACGGTCCACATCAGGCCGGTGCCGTCGCGCAGGGGGCGCAGCTGCGGGTCGCAGTTCAGCAGCAGCGCGCCGACCAGCACCACCGGGATGCCGCCCAGCGGCAGATAGCGGCCCCAGCGCGCGCGCCAGGCGCAGTTCCACAGCAGCAGCGCCAGGCAGATCGCGCCGGTCAGCAGCAGCAGATGGAACAGCGCGCGCAGCGGCCAGCGGTTCTCGCAGGCCCAGTCGCAGATCGGCCGGGTCGCGCTGTCGGCGGCGGCGCCGCTGAAGGCGGTGCGCAGCGCCGCGCTCATGCCGGGGCTGACGGTCTCGCCGGCCATCGGCAGCGGCCAGAAGCCGACGCCGCCGAAGTTGTCCTCGAAGTACACCAGATCGTCGGCGAACTGCTGGCTCTCGGCCTCCGGCATACCGATGGAGATCATCGGGATGAGCTTGCGCAGAAAGATGCGCCGGTCTATGCCCTGCAGCGCCGGCTCGGCCTCGATGCGGCCGCGCAGCTGCTTCTTGCTCAGCGCGCTGGGCTCGCTGAGCAGCACGATGACGCGCAGCGTGACGTTGGTGGCGCTGCTGTAGACGGCGGTGCTTTCCTCGATGCGGCCATTGATCAGATGCGGGTCCTCGGCCGCCTTCAGCAGCTCGAACAGGCCGGCCACGGCGCCCGGCTCGCTGAGCTGGCGATCGCCGACCACCAGATTCAGCGTGTACCGGCGCTTGGGATTGGCGCGCAGCTGCTCGATCACCGCCAGCACGAAGCGGCGATGGAAGTCCTTGAAGGCCTGGCGCCAGAGCGGCTGGGCGCCGGCCGGCGGCAGCTCGTCGAAGAAAATCGTGATGCCGTCGCCCAGATGCTGGGTCTGGCCGAAGCCGGGCAGCCAGGCCTTGGCGCGCGACAGCCAGTCGGGCAGCGGTGCGTCGATCAGGCGGCGCGCCTGCTGCGGCAGCTGCAGCAGGGCCTGCTCGATCTGGGCCTCGCGAGCGGCCGGTGGCTGCACCTGCAGAAAGCGCCAGTCATTGCGATAGATCACCAGGTCCAGCGCCGTGCCGTGGCGCTGCGCGGTGCGGATGAAATTGGTCTGGGCCAGGGTCCAGCGCTCGTGGGCGTCCGGTGCCAGATCGTCCCCGAAGGGCAGGCCCAGCACGCTGATGCGGCTGAGCAGGCTGAAGTCGATCTGCTGCGCCTTACCCTCGGCCCACCAGAGCGGATAAAAGCCATAGACCTGGCCCGACAGATCCTCGCGCACGCAGCCGCAGCCGGCACCGTCCCAGACGATGGGCGGGTCGAGCTTGAGTTCATGTTCGTGCCGGGCCGCCTCGACCAGCCAGTGGCGCAGCGCCGCCGGCATGATGGTCTGCGGCAGCTGCTGCCAGCTGGGCGGGCCGCTGGCGGGCTTGGCCTTGGCCACGGCCGCCCAGTCGGGCGGGCAGGCGGCGGCGAACTGGGCCTCGCTGGGCGGGGTCAGGCCTTGCTTGGCGGCGGCCTGCAGGCTCAGCATGCGGCTGTAGGCGCAGAGCCGGGCATCGAGTGCGGCCTCGAAGGTCTCGCGCGTCGGGTACTCCAGCGCGGTCAGCGGCTTGAGCAGCAGCTTCAGCTGCTCGGCCTGCTCCGTGCCCAGGTTGACCGGTAGCGGGGGGAGGGGCGCAGCGCTGCCCCCCGCACCGCCCGCCGCACCGCCCACCTGGCTCGCGCT
>NZ_JAQOWX010000088.1:0-23563 GCF_028462495.1 Paucibacter sp. XJ19-41 | reverse complement strand
TGGCAGCCCTGCTGGCTCGCCGCTGGCCGGCCAGGCGCAGCCCGCTGCTGGCAGCGGCGGCCGGGGCCGGCATGGTGGCCGCCGTGCGCGCTGTCGACGCGGTCGCATCGATGCCCGTGTTCATCGATGCCACTCGGCACCTGCCCGGCCTGCTGGCCATGGCCACCGGCTCGGTGATCGGCGGTCTGCTCTATGCAAAGCTCACAGCACGCGACGCCATGAGCTGCGTGTCATAGGCCATCCACCGAGGCGCGAAGGCTGCCAAGCAAGAGCTCACTGCAGGACCCTCAAGCGGTGGCGTCGCCATTGTGTTGGAGCAGCGCCTGCAACGAGCTCAGCAAAAAGGCCCGGATGGCGACATCCTCCGTCAGTCCGATCGCAGTCTGCAGCGCCTGAGCGCCCGAGGTGCGATCCCCAGCCGCGACCAAGGCGTTGGCCAGCGTCACCCAATAGGGCTGATAGCTGCCCAGTTCGGCCGGAACCAAGCGCTGCAGCACGGCAAGGGCCTGCGCGGCCTCGCCCGCCTCGACCATCGCAGCAGCCTGCGCGACCAGTACACCGACGCTGGAGCAATGCGTCGCGAGCAACTGGTACAGCGTGGCCAGCGCATCATGGCGAGTCCGGCCGGTCAGCGCGCGTTGCGCGTGCACCGACTGGATCGCCGCCTCGCACTGGTAGCGACCGAACACGCCCGATCGAGATGCGGTGCTCAGGTGATTCTCGGCCTCGATGATCAAGTCGCGCGACCACAGCCGCGCATCCTGCAGCTTCAGTGGCACGAAGCTGCCGTCGCTGCCACGGCGCGCGGCGCACCGGGACTCGCAGTACAGCAGCAAGGCCAGCAGTCCGCGCGCCTCGGGCTGCGCTGGCAGCAGCGTCACCACCAGACGGCTGAGAAACAAGGCCTCGTCGGCCAGATCGCGCGCACCGGTGTCCGCCCCGGCCACGGCGTCCCAGCTCAGGCCGTAAGCCGCGTAGATCGTGTTCAGCACATCGCCCAGGCGCTCAGGCATGTCTTCGGCGTTTGGCAGCTCAAAGCGCAGGNCAGGCCGTAAGCCGCGTAGATCGTGTTCAGCACATCGCCCAGGCGCTCAGGCATGTCTTCGGCGTTTGGCAGCTCAAAGCGCAGGCCCGCATCCTTGATCTTGGCCTTGGCACGCACCAGGCGCTGCCCCATCGTGGCCGGGGCGACGAGAAACGCCGCGCCGATCTGGGCCGCGTCCAGACCGAGCACGGTCTGCAGCATCAGCGGCGTGCGCACCGCCTCGTCTATGGCGGGGTGCGCGCAGACAAACAGCAGCTTCAAGCGCTCGTCGGGCAACTCGCCGGGCTCTGGTGCAAGCTCGTCCTGCAGCAGCGCCAGATCGATCGCCGAGGCATCGATCACCCCACGGTGGCGCGCCGCGTTCTTCAGCCGGTTGCGCGCGGCCGTGATCAACCAAGCCTCAGGGTTGTCAGGCACGCCGCTGGCGGGCCAGGCCTGCAGGGCGGCGAGCAGCGCTTCCGACAGCGCATCCTCCGCTGCGGCAATGTCGCGAGATCGCGCGACCAGGAGCGACAACAGCCGCCCATAGGAGGCCCGTGCCGCTCTTGCTGCCGCATCGCGCGCGGCCCGCATCGTCAGGCCACCGGGGGTGCCATCGGCGGCAGCACGGGACGCACCTCGACCGAAGCGCTGGAGGCTGAGGGTGCGCGCGCTGCCCATTCCAGCGCGGCGTCCAGATCGGGCACCTCGATCACGAAGTAGCCGCCGAGTTGCTCCTTCGTGTCGGCAAAGGGACCATCCTGCACCAGGCGCTTGCCGTCGCGGATGCGCACGGTCGTGGCCGTCTGCGGACCTTGTAGACCATCGCCCTTGACGATGATGCCGGCCTGCGCCATCGCGCCGATGAAAGCGTTCCAACCGCCCCAATAGGCGCCGGCCTGCTCAGGGTCATTACGCTTGGCGAACTCGGCCTCGGGCTCGTTGAGCAAAAGCATGTATTGCATGGTCATTGTCCTTTCAAGATGTTCCAACACTGAGCGGTCGTCAGCGCAACAGGCCACGGGCGCCGGCGAGCCAGGACGTTCCCAGCAGCGCAGCAGCGATCAGCACGACGACGGCCAGAAGACCCAACTGGCTGGGAATAGCCGCGAACACGCCGTAGTACGCATCGCCAGCAAACAGCAAGCAATAACCCACCCATGATGCCGCAAGGACGGGCCAGGCGAGCCGCCGGCGCAGCACCAGCAAGATCGATCCGGCGAGCCCACCGAACACGCCGATGGCGAAACCCAGACCAATCCAACCCGGCAGCGCCAGGTACAAGGCAGCCTGGGACGGTGTCATCCCAGCCGTCATGGCGGCTTGGCCAGCCTGCGTGAAGCTACCAAAAAACTGATAGACGCCATACATATTCCACAACACACCGACGACGGATGCCCACCACAACCAGGCTGGCCGCTGCGCCGCCCTTGTCTCCAAGATCATTGTCTGCATATCACGCTCCTGATGAGAGTCGCGCAGCGATGACGCGGGATGCATTCACCTGCTCGCTTCTCAATGGGATGACACGCACACCACCTCGATTTCGACAAACTTGGAGAAGATTTTTTAGGGCACCGGCAGCAGCCTGTCCGGCTGCGTTCACCTCACCTGGTGCAATAGATCAGTTGCTCATCACATCGGGTCTCGAGTTTGTCGGGAGTGAGGACCGGAACGGTCGCTAGCTGAAGTACGACGCCGGACACCGCCGAGAAACAGCCATCGTCGGACTGCCGCTACGATCCCGCCATGACTTCGATTTCCAACAACGAGCGCCTGCGAGAACTCGTCGCCTCATCCGGCCTGCCCCCTGCAGTGGCACTGACAATTTTCAACCGCGGCCTCGGTGCCAATGCCTGCACGTCGAGCGCCTGGACAGGCTATCTCAGCGATCCCGCTTCGCCTCACTATCGCGAGTTGAGCACCGAGCTGTTGAGCCATGCCGAGACCCAGTTTGCAGCGGCACTACCCTGAGTCCTTCAGTCTCGGACCTTCTGATTTTCAGCGGCGCCAGGCCACCAGCGTTCGTCCGCGACGTCCCCGGCGCTCCTGATCGGCGCGATCAGCGCTTTCGGGTCAGTTGACCGGCATTCCATGTCAAGACGCAGACCGTGAATTGCTGGCCGGCCACCTCGACCTGGAGGAAAATGCGTAGCAACCACCACGTTGGGGCGGTTTGCTGGCTTTGAATCAGCCAAGCCAAAAAGAACGGAGCCTTTCATGGCGATCATCCTGCGCTCCGGCCGCAGGCTCAAACACGGCCTGGTTCTGACGTGTTGTGCTTTGATGGCCTCCATGTGGGGTGCTGGCGCCTTTCTTATCCAAGCAGACCATGAGCGTACCGAACTCGAAGGCCTGCAAAGGGCCAGTGGAGCCGCCAAAGCCTACGATGCCTTTGTAGACCGGCACCTGTCCCAGATTGATCTGATACTCACGCTCCTTGCGGAGCAGCAGTCGCTGCAAGAACTGCAGCGCGACCTTGAGCGCTTGTCAAAGAAAGCCAACTTTCAGGAGGCCGGGATTCGCAGCCTCTATCTCACCGATGCCCTTGGCGCGGTGATTGCAAGCAGCGCCAAGCCAGCCAAGGGGGAGCCAGGGGGTACAGCGGCTGATCGCGGCTACTTCCAGGTCCATCAAAGCAATTCGATGACTGGACTGTATGTCGGTGCTCCCTCAGTCGGGAGATACAGCGGGCAGTGGCGAGTGCATATCAGTCGCGCCCGTCGCGATGCAAATGGCGCGTTCACAGGTGTCGTCGTGGCCGCAGTAGATCCTTCGGACTTCACCACCTACTACTCGGAGGCACAGTTGGGCAAGCAAGGCATCGTGGCCCTTATCGGTAGTGACGGCGTGGTGCGCGTCTCGCGCAAAGGCAAGGAGTTCACGTTCGGAAACACGGTGCAGGGATCAGCCCTGGCGCAGGCTGTTGAGGCACGCTATGAAGGAGTCTTTGCTACCCACAGCACCTTCGATGGGGTGCCCCGGCTGGTCGCGTTCAAGGGCAACCGGTTCAGCGGCCTGTTTGTCACCGTCGCCCTGGCGCAAGAGGAAGTGCTGGCGCCTTTCTACGAGCGACGCACGGCGGTGCTGCTCGCATTCGCTATCGCCTCTGCGCTCTTGCTCGCAGCATTTGCTCCGGTTCTCTTGACTGCACGTCGGCTGGACCGCAGCAGGCGCGAGGCCGCCAGATCAAGCGCACTCTTCACCGCCGCCTCGGATGCCCAGCTCGATGCCTTCCTGATCTTCGAAGCCGTCCGTGACCCACAGGGCGAGCTCATTGACTTCGTCTGCAAGCACGCCAACCATCGTGCCTGCCGATGGCTGCGCCGAGCGGGTCTCGACCTGCTCGGCCGGCCACTGTCCGTCGTGCTCGGTACAAAGCGGGCAAGCCCGTGGTTCACCGAGTTCTGCCAGGTCGTTGCGACGCGAAAGGCCCAGGTGGCCGAACTCGATCTGGGCACCGATCACGACGGCCGCATCCGGGTGACTCGGCATATGGTGCCAGTGGGCGACGGCGTCGCGGTGAACCTGCGCGACATCACGACCGCCCACAGGCGTGAAGCCGAGCTGGCGGCCAGCAATCAAGCCGTCGTACGCAGTGAGAAGCTGCTGCGTGGTTTGAGCAACGCCGTTCCAATTTTGCTCGTTCACTTCGACACACAGTTGCGCGTCACCTTTGCCAATGGCACCTGTGAACGCTGGTTCGGGCAGGCCTGGGCGCAGGCGGAAGGAAAGCACATCCGTGAGCTCTGGGGCGAGAGCCTCTACACAAGTCGTCTGGACTACCTGGATCGAGCCCTGCATGGCGAAACACTCGAGTTCGTGTCCGAGCGGGAGACAGTTGTCGGCACCAAGGCGTTTCAGAATTCGTATGTGCCGGATCTGCATGAGGATGGCTCCGTGGCGGGCGTCTATGCGGTAAGCGCCGACATCACCGAACTCAAGAAAACTGAAGAGATGCTGGGCCTGCTGGCGCATACCGACAGCCTGACCGGACTGCACAACCGGCGCTATTTCACCGAACAGTTGCCATTGGTGCTGTCGCGTGCCAAGCGGAACGAAAGGGGTGTTGGTCTGCTGTTCATCGATATCGACCGCTTCAAGGCAGTCAACGACACGCATGGTCACGCTGCAGGTGATGCCGTCTTGCAGGAGGTGTCTAACCGGCTGCGGGCCTGTGTCCGCAAGCATGACACGGTTGCGCGCTTTGCTGGCGACGAGTTCGTGGTACTTCTGGAGGATCTTGAGTCCGAGGCAACGGCCATCCTTGTCGCCAGGAAGATCAACAGCTCCATGGAGCGGCGCATTGCGGTTGATGCCATGACCGAACTCGACGTCACCTTGAGCATCGGCGTCGCCTACGATCACGGCGAAGACACCACAGCGGACGCTTTGCTGGCTCGCGCGGACCGCGCGTTGTATGTCGTGAAGAGCCAGGGGCGCAACGGATTCTCGATCTCGGCCTCTGGGCCGACGGCGTAGCCAGCGAGGGTCCAGCTGAGACCGAACCGAGAGACATTCTTCGTGTCAGGCCCCCAGTCGAGCCCGCTCAACTGATGGCAGTCGAAGGCGCTCCGCTCTGGTCAGACGATCTGGGCCTTGGCGGGATGAAATTCGAGACCCGGCAAGTTGTCCGAGACGTACCTGCAAAGGCAACAAAAAGGGCCGGCGCCATGGGCGCCGGCCCTGAGCCGAAACGGCGTAGTTCAGCCTGACCTTAGAAGCAGCAGGCCAGCATCTCCAGGCAGCATGCCGCGAAATCACCGCAGCAACTGTTCGCCGCAAGAGCGGCGGCAGAGATAGAAAGCAAGCCGACAGCGGCAGAGATTTTCAGGAGCTTCGATTTCATGATTTGGATTCCTCTATGAATGAGTAGTGGTGATTGACGTCAACTACACACCTAATCAGGGGGCGTCCAAATCTCGGCGAACGGCGCCGGTGGCAGGAGCTCTCCCGCACCGGGGCGCTCACGCGAATCCGCGAAAACGACAGAGTGCTCTCGGGGTGCAGGGGCTGCCGGCAGCACGGCACAGACCTGACAGTTCAAGCGTGCGCACGCTGCCATCCCCTCGCATCCATGTGTGCAGCAATCGCTATAGCCTGCAGAGGCTGCCATCGTGGACTGAACCACGAACAAGCAACCGAGGAGCAAAGCGGCGATGGCGAGAAACTTGCGCACACCATGACTATACCGAGCCATGTTTGGCCCGATGGAGAAGGGGTCAGTACAGCGCTGGACACTTTTCGAGGCACTGTGTAAGTTCAACGCACCCGGCTCGACTACTGGTCGACGCGCTGCAGAGGCCCTGCAAGGCCAGCGGCTCGTCTTGTCGCCCAAACCCTCAAAGCCTCAGGAGCTTCGTCCATGCCAAAGCTGCTTCTTTCTGCCGTGGCTGTTGCCGCGGCTACCGTCGTGTTGAGTTCCATCGCCGTTGCTCAGTCCACCGCAGTCGCGCCGGTCGACCCGAACACCTTCCTGAATCAGTTCGAGTCCACATTCGGCAAGTTCGACGGCTACCGCCGCTCCGGCGCCAAGGGCATCTGCGCGATGGGCGAGTTCGTAGGTACGGCGGAGGCGCGGGCTCTGTCAACGGCTTCGGCCTTCAGCGGCAGGCCGGTGCCGGTGGTGATGCGTTTCTCGGTGGGCGGCGCCAACCCGAAGGCACCCGACAACGCCAGGTCCCAGCGCAATATGGCCTTGCAGTTCAACCTGCCGGATGGCGAGCAGTGGCAGCAGGGCAATATCTCGGCGCCGGTGTTCGGGGCTTCGACGCCTCAGCAGTTCTTCGGGCGGCTAGCTTCTCTCCAGCCCGACCCAAGCACCAAGATGCCTGACCCGGCCAAGGTCAAGGCCTTCACCGATGCCAACCCGGAAGTGCTGCTGCAGGGCAAGTACTATGCGTCGCAGCCGGTGCCGGCCAGCTTCGGCAGCGTCAACTACTGGGGCGTCAGCGCCTTCGGCTTTGTCAACGCCGGCGGCGCCAAACAGTTCGGCAAATGGATCTTCGAACCGGTGGGCGGCGTGCAAGGCCTGAGCGACGAGGAAGCCAAGGCCAAGGGGCCGAGCTTCCTGTTCGAGGACCTCAGGCAACGCGTGAAGGAGGGCCAGGTCGCCTTCCACTTCAACCTGGAACTTGCTCAGCCCGGCGACAAGATCGACAGCGCGACCGTACCGCTGCCAGAAGGCCGCAAGAAGGTCAATCTGGGACTGCTCAAAGTCACCTCGGTGGCCGAGGACGGCGGCGGCGCCTGCCTCACCATTACCTACAACCCCATGGTCCTTCCCAAGGGCGTGGAGCCATCCGCCGATCCAATGATTGCCGCCCGTGCAGCCCCGTATGCCATCGGGCTCGGTCGTCGCCTGACCGAGGGAGCGAAGCAGCAGTAGTTGGCTCTTTCCCTCCTTCTTAAGCTATCTGCGCTGTTGCTTGAGTCACAGGGGCTGCGTTCCCAACGATCTGTCCGCTTTCTAGCTTGATCAGATGATCTGCCAAATGGAAGTAGCGATCATCGTGCGAGATGACGAGTACGGTTTTTCCCTGCGCGCGCAGCTCAGGCAGAACCTCGTGATAGAAGACGTCCTTGAACACGGGGTCTTGATCCGCTGCCCATTCGTCAAACACGAGGAAAGGTCGATTCTCGAGGCATGCGGCAACTAGCGCCAAGCGCTTGCGTTGTCCTTGCGAAAGGGCGCGGGTAGTGAATGCTCCATCGCGCACCTGGACCTTGTGGTGCAGGTGCAGTCGTTCGATCAGCCGATTGCCTCTCTCGTCCAGATCCGCCTCATGGCCTTCCAGCAGATGATCGAACAAATGGAAGTCGGAGAAGATGGCTGAGAAGGTCTGGCGATAGGTATCCTTCTGGGAGGCCTCCACAATCTCTCCGTTGCGACGAATCTCGCCGTCCTCAGGCACGTACAGGCCGACGATCAGCTTGGCGAGCGTTGTCTTGCCGCTGCCGTTCCCGCCGACCAAGAATGTGATTTGCCCGGGCTCGAACCGCATATCGACAGGACCAAGGGTGAATAGATCATCCGTACCTTCGTGGTAATAGCGGTGACGCACTCCTCGCAGTTCGAGGCTCCTGAAAGCAAGAAGCGGCGGCCAAACCAACGGCGAACTGGTGGGACCGCCCGAAGATTCCCCCATTTCGCGAGTGATCTCATCAATGCGGGACGCAGCCACTCGCGCCAAGTTGGCCCGAGGCAAGTTGAGCAGCAAAGCCTCCAAGGGCGTGGTCATGTAGACGAAAACCAGTGCGAAGCCCGTCATCACCCGGGCGCGGTCGGGCACGTCGGCCACCAAGACAAATAGCACCAATCCGATGAACGCGTAGATCAGAAAGCTGCCCCAACTGGTGGCCACCATGAAGATCGACATGCCCAGCGTCCTCTGCTCACGCACGGTTTCGATCGAACGGCCCAGCACGTCGTCAGCGAAGGTGGTCCGCTTGGCACGATTGAGCCGCAATTCCTTTGCACCATCGACCAGAGCCTTGAAGTGACCGAACAGCCGGTCCTGCTCGTGCGAGGCGAGCTCCAGGTGCTTGATAGCACGCACGTGAGCCAAGTGGTACCCAGCTGAGCCCAGCCCGATCACCAGGACGGCCGCAACAAACACTTGCCACGACAGGTAAGCCATATAGACCAAGCAGCCACTGACGATGATGGCATTGATCAGGATGGCTGGCACACTGACGAAGAACTCAGCCACCTTGGCGCTGTGCTCCGAAAGCGCCGACTGAATCTTGGCGCCGCCGATTTCTTCCAGTCTCCTAAAGTCGGTCGACAGCACCTTGCCGGAGATAAAACGGCGGACCTCGGCACTGGCCCTCTGACTGAGGCGCTCAAAGCACACCGACGCAAGCATGTGCCCCAACATGGCCGCCACGGCAATGGCAGCGAACATGGGGGCCAGATCCATGCGCTCTGATGCATCGGCCGTCAGCGCCGTGTTGATGTAGGCCACCAGCAGCACGCTGCCGACGCCCGACACGACGCTCGCGGCGATTGCCGCCAAGAGCAATCGCTTGGATTGTTGTATCAGATATTCCAGCACGGAGCCTCCGATGGGTTGGATCGGACTGGTCGTTTCAGGGACGCAGCCAGGTTCTATCGAGGGAAGGATCGCGGTCGATGTCGCGGTCCTCGAAAGGCAGGCGCAGCCAGTCCTTGCGGGCATAGCGGCGCAACGCATCACCACCGGAGCCGTTGGTAACTGCCGTCTCGCGCAGGCCATGTGCCAGTGCGGTGAAAGCGTCCACACCTTGGCGCGGGAATGAGACGACCTGGAGATAACTGTTGCCCTCCGACGGCGGGCCTAGCTCGTAGCTACCTCCCTCCGTACAGGCGACGGTGAAGTAGCCGGCAAAGTGGCAACCACCGAAAACTGGCACACGCCGCCCCTCTGTGCGCGCGAACTGGTGGCTGCCACGGGTCGCGTCCAACGCCCAGCCACGCTCAGCGAAGGTCACCACGGCTGCAGCCAGAGCTTGTGCGATGCGGGGATCGGCCCGGACCGTTCGGGGCGTCTCCAAGGGATGGGTGGCGCTGAAAGGCACAGCATAGAGTTCGCTCGCCGGGATACGCGCCACACCCAGCCAGAAGGAATCCCACAGCAAAGCACCGCGATCGGACACATTCGCCGTGTTGGTCCAACGGCGCAGCACGTTACAGGCTTGCCGAACGTCGACCCGGCGCGCGGCAGGAACCTGGGGAGCGCCAGCCGGGCTGGCAGGTGACCAGTCCACCAGCCCCTTGGCGCACGCCCGCGCCAGCAATTCGTCCTTATACAGATCAGCGGAATGCGCGCGCGCGGCCAGTACCTCCTGCATGAGGCGATGGGCTAGCTGCGACGAGGTGGATGCGCCGCCGTTCAGCAACACCCCGGCCATGCGATGTCCCGCCCGACCACGTAGCGACAGCGCCTGCCGCTCACCCCCCAGGACGGCAGCATAGCCCTCGAGCGGTTGCCGCACATTGGCAAGCCAGTAGCTGTCATTCATGTTTGCGACATAGTCAGTCCGGAACAGGCCAGGCAGCTTTTCGGCCGGCAAGATTCCTGGTTGAGGCGTGCTGGCGTCGGTGCGCCATTCGCACATCGAACGTGATCCGTCCAGGAAGGGTGTGAAGGGGTCGAGTCCTGCAAAGGCCTGCGCCAGCGGCGTCGTGCAGGTAGTCCGTAGCTCGTCGGGAACATTGGGTATTGCGCCCACGTCGCCGTACCAGACACGGTTGTCGCCGCGCCCGATAGCCACTGTATTAACCCAAGGCATGGACAGCTCGCGGCGCTGGATGGTCACAAACTCGTCCAACGACCGTGCTGTACTCCATTTGAAGTAGGTGCTGAAGATGCGCCAATTGGTTTCGTTGACATCTCGTATCGCAATTGCGCTCTGCGCCGCCCAGCCAAAGGCGGGATGCTGCCCGCCCAAGTCGATCAGCGGCCCCTGCGGGGTACGGTATAGCGTTCGGTTGACATGGCGGGTACCCGTCGCATCGCGCACCTCGACACTGACCGACAGGGTCTGCATCGCATGGTCGGCACCGTCGTAGCGGTAGCTCGTGTGCTGTACCGGCGTCAATGCCAGCTCGAAAAGACCGAACCGGCGCGCCGCTGAAACGGTGTGGCTCCAGGCCACATCTCGGTTGAAGCCGATCATGACGACAGGAATTCCGAGGAAGGAGACACCCGACACATCGACCTGCCCCGGGATAGTCAGGTGCACCTGATAAAAGCGGTCAGGGCCTCCCCAGAACCAGTGCGGATTGCCGAACAGAACCGATCCCCTTCCACCCGTGCCCTCGCCCCCGATAGCAAGCACGTTGCTGCCCAGCCCGGCCTGTTCGCCGACGCGCATGGAAAGGCGATCCGACAGGGATGAGGCCGGTGGTAGCGAGTTCGCCGAGGCAAGCGATGGTGTTCCGGGCGGGCCGGCCTTGACGATCTCGGGGATGAAATGCGCATAGCCTGCCGCAAGGTTGGCCGCCACCATGCGTCGCAGGATGTCCTCGCCCGTGATCGCCCTTACCCAAGGCTCCTGCAAACAGGCGGGCGATGCCTTGGGAGAAACGCGCCCCGCCCGGGCCGCCGCCAGGTAATGGTTATAGCCCTCAGCGAAGCCATCGATCATCTCGTTGAGCGAGCCGGGCTGGTGGCGGCGGTACTCGGCCGTCGTTCTGCTGCCCGCGAATGCCTTGAAGAAGATGTCCAGCTCCAGGTTCGATGAACGTCCAAAAGTGGCGTTGTAGGCGGGGCGTTCCGATGGCCCGAAGAAGAGGGAACGGCGACCTTCAAACGTCACGAAGCCATCGGCCAAGGTGCATAGTGCATCCTGCGCCTGCACGTAGCCATGACCGTGCCCCAGGTCGCGCCAACTGGTTGCCTTCACATGAGGCACACCGTCGGTTGTCCGTCGAATCTCGACGGCGGATTGCAATGTAGCCCCTGTGCGGGCCTCCAGCCGCACGAGCGGATCCGTCGGCCTCACACCCTCAGCCAAAGCTGGTGTGCCCACACATGCCAACAGGGCAAGCGCCCCACCCGCAACCTTGTTCCACATCGTCAAGCTCCGTCCATGTAAGTGATGTCTTGATCAAGGAGACGTTTGAGTCGCTCGCTTGTTTACCCCCGCCGCCCGGCCACAAGTACTAAACAAGCAGCCTCGTCATTCGTCGTGTCAGACAGGCAAACAAAGAACAAGGCGATCAAGATGCGAGTCCCTCTCGAAGAACATGTCATGGTCTGCAGGCCGGACGGCATGCGGCTGAATGCACTGATCGATGGCCGCACGGTCGTACTCCGTGATGCCGAGGGCATTGCGCGTTCGAGATGGCGACTCGAAGGCAGCACTACTGCGCCAATCCTGAGCCCAGCCGGAGAGCTCCAATCGCCGGCAGCACCGCATGACGTACTGGCAGCAGTCGAGGTGGCACTGGCTCATCGTCCCGATGCCCCGATGCTGAAGCTGATTGCCCCTGGAACCCTGCTACCAGATGTCCTTGCTCATCAGGCCGATGAGGCCGGAGTCGCACAGGTCTGTCGCGACATGTTCTGGCAGCAAGCACGGATGTGGTTGCCCGCCCCCACCCTGCCCTACCCCCTGCAGTACGCGATGACAGATGGCAAACGCCACCCGCGAAGACCGCAAAAACGGCAAGGCACGCTCTACCAGCGTCACATACCCTGGCTGGGCCGCACACTCTCGCTGCGCTCTCTGGACATCTCGCGCGATCTGGATCTCTTCAATCGCTGGATGAACGATCCCGTGGTAGCTCACTTCTGGCAAGAAGAAGGCGATCTCGCCAAACACCGCGCCTACCTCGAGGGTATCGCCGCCGACCCGCACATGCAGACATTGATCGCCTGCCTCGACGACCATCCGTTTGGCTATTTCGAGGTGTACTGGGCCAAGGAAAACCGCATTGCCCCCTTCTACGACGCGCATGACTACGACCGAGGCTGGCATGTGCTCATCGGAGAGAGTTCATTCCGCGGCAAGCCCTTCGCCACGGCGTGGTTTCCTTCCATCGCGCACTACCTGTTCCTCGACGACTGCCGCACGCAGCGCATCGTGGGCGAACCTCGTATCGATCATCACCGCCAGATACGCAACCTTGAACGGAGCGGCTACGCACGAATCAAGGACTTCGACTTCCCACACAAGCGCGCGGCGCTCGTGATGCTGCTGCGTGAACGCTTCTTCGGCGACGCCTTATGGCACCCCCGGCCCGATGCACCGGCCCATCAGGACTGATCACCCCCTATTCCGGGAAGGACGCACCATGCATATCCACGATCTGATTGGTATTGGCTTCGGCCCCTCAAACTTGGCCTTGGCCATCGCCCTGCAGGAGCGCAGCAAGGACAGCGCCCCCATTGACAGCCTCTTCATCGAGCGCCAGCCATCTTTCGCGTGGCACCCGAACATGCTGCTCGACCATACCCATATGCAGATTTCCTTCTTGAAGGATCTGGTCACGTTACGCAACCCCGCCAGTCCGTACACCTTTCTGGCCTACCTGCACGCCCGTCGCAGACTTCAGGATTTCATCAACCTCAAGACTTTTTATCCAAGCCGTCACGAGTTCAACGACTACCTGGGCTGGGCTGCTTCCCATTTCACAAGCCAGTGCGCTTATGACGAAGATGTCATTGAGATCCTTCCCGAGATGCGAGGCGACACAGTGGCTTGGCTCAGGGTCCGTTCTCGCTCCCGCACCCTGGGAATGCGGGAGCGCCTGACTCGTTCGCTAGCGATCGGAGTGGGCGGCGCACCCAACATTCCGCAGGCCTTTGCGTCATACAAGGGCCATGGGCGTGTCTTTCACTCGAGCGCCTATCTGAGCAACATCACGCGTGTGCTGAGTGAAGGCGCCATCAACAAGGTAGCGGTAGTCGGCGCCGGCCAGAGCGCTGCCGAAATCTTCCTCGACCTCCATGGTCGAGGGGTCGATGTGGACCTGATCACACGTGCTCGCTCAATCAAGCCGTCAGATGACAGCCCCTTCGTCAATGAGATCTTCAATCCGGAGTTCACCGACTACGTTTTCCACAAGCCCGGCAACGAGCGTGCAGCCATGCTCGATGAGTTCATGAACACCAACTACGCCGCGCCTGACCTCGCACTGATCGAGCAGATATACAACGTGTTCTACCGCCAGAAGGTAGCAGGCTCGCTACGTCACCGTTTTCTCCGCCAGCATGAAGTCCAGCGCGCGACTGCAGACGGTCAAGGCATAGGGCTAGCTCTGGTCGATCTGGACGCCGGCCAGCCCAGCGTGGCTTCATACGATGCCGTGGTGCTGGCAACCGGCTATGTACGAAATACCTATCAGAGCCTGCTGGCACCACTGTCAGCGCATCTGGGCGATTTCACGGTGGACCGCCACTACCGCTTGCAAACGCCCGCCCACGTCCTGCCGAGCATCTTCCTGCAGGGCTGCTCCGAATCCACCCACGGGCTCAGCGACACGCTGCTGTCCGTCACCTCGGTGCGCAGCGGGGAGATCAGCCAAGTGCTGGGCGAAGCCTTGGCAGACTTTGCCCGCGACGGCCATCGGGCACTCTATGAAGAATCCAAACACTTGGCGCTGGCGACATAACGGTCACCCCAGGAGAAACGATGCGTCTGCCGCATGCGTCATAATTTGAGAATAGTTCTCATTTAAAATTCCTATAACAGGGAAGACGCGATGCCCGATCTCATTCGTGACTTGCTACTTCACTATCGGGACCTGCTGCGGCACCTGACCCATAGGCTGCGCAATCCTGACGACGCAGCCGATATTGCGCAGTCCACCTTCGAACAGGTCTATCAGCATGCGATGGCTTCGCCCGATGCCACCACAGCTGTAGAGTCGCCCAGGGCCTTGCTGTTCCGGACGGCTCACAATCTGTGCATCGATCAGGCACGTCACAGACAGGTGGTTCAAGCATGGGCGGATGACCGCAAGGCCACGCAAACCGGCCAGGCCGTGCTCTCCACCGAGCATATTGCGGCATACCGACAGTTGGTCGAGCGAGTGGTGGCTCAGCTGGAGCAATTGCCACCACGGCGCCGGGAAGTGTTCCTGCTGTTTCGCGCTCATGGCCACACGCAGACCGAGATTGCCATGCGATTGCAGATCACCGAGGCAGCGGTCGCCAAGCATGTGGTCAGGGCCACCCTAGACTGTGCTCGCGCATTCGCAGAACTGAGTCATGAGTTGCCTGCCACCCCCGAGCCGTCTTTTCGACCGAGGATGCCACCGATGTTGGCGGAAGAGCATCACTGAGCAATGCTGACATGCCACTGAAGCCGTCCGAACGCCTGATCGAGCATGGGCTCAGGCTGATCACCAAAGCCGAGGTCGAGGCCCCTGAAGTCGCCGAGCGGGCGCGTCAGGACTTGGCCCGCTGGCGTTCTTTGTCGCCTGACCACGAAGCCGCAGCCATCGAAGCGTTGCGCCGATGGCAGGTGCTGGGCGGGATGGTGGCCGAGTTGCGCGACCGCTTTGATGAGCCCGCAGTTGCGCCAGTGGGCAGACGCCAAGCCTTGCGTACGCTGACGGCGATGGCCGGCTGTGCTGTGCTGGCGGGGACGGCCGGCGCCTGGTACTGGCGCCAACCCGTCTCCGAACAGAGCTATGAGACCGGCACGGCTCAACTTCGATCGGTCGATCTCCTCGATCAAGGCGCTGAGAGCAGCCGGCTCGATCTCAATGCCAAAACCCGTGCGCGGGTGCGCCTGTATCGGCACCAGCGCGTGGTCACGCTGTTCGAGGGCGAAACCCGTATTGACGTGGCGCCAGATGCCAGCCGCCCCTTCATCGTCGAAACCCGCGTCGGTACGCTGACAGTGTTGGGTACCGCTTTTACGGTGAAGGATCGGGGTGGGCCTGTCTCCATCCATGTAGAGCACGGGCATGTCCGCTTTCAGCCCTCGCAGCAGTCGGGCGACCCAGGGCAATCGTCCGTCGATCTGCGAGCCGGCCAAGCCGTCACGCTGCGCCACGGATTGGTAGGCCCGGTAAGCTCGACCTTGAACCCACAACTGGCCAGCGCCTGGCGTGAAGGTTGGTTGGTTTTCGACAATATACGGCTGGACGAAGCCCTACCAGCCATCAATGCGCATCGGACGCACGCAATCATTCCCGGCGACCCGCAGGTGGCCGCCTTGCCCTTGACCGGGCGCTTCAAGGCAGATGACTCGGCCAGCCTGCTTCAAGCCCTGCCGTCCATCTTGCCATTGCGCATCGTGGCCCGGACCGACGGCAGGATCGAACTGCGGTCCACTGTGCGTCAGTAGCGCCCGCCTGCCCCACCGCCCAACCCGCGCTCCCCAGCTTTACTTCAGACCGACGAGCCTGCCAGACAGGTGCCTGCGTCAACAGTGCAACAGGTCTCTTCAACTGGCACAACAGTAATAATAAAAATAGTTCTCATTAACTGTCTCTGTTTTCCGTTCTGAAACGTCTCCCTTAGTGACGGCCCCACGCACATCGCCGGCGGCCAACGCAATCACTCAATGGAAAACGGAGTCCCTGTTCATCATGTTGTTCTCGACCCATCAGCGCCTGCTGACGCTGGCCCTCGCCGCCGCCTTCGGCAGCCTGACCAGCAGCTACCATCCCGCCGCCCTCGCCCAGCAGCAGCCGGCTCAGAGTTTCGATATCAAGCTGCCGGCACAAACCCTGTCTAGCGCGCTGGCGGCCCTGTCCAGCCAGACCGGCGTGCAGGTGTTCGCCGCCGGGGATTTGGTGGCCGGCAAGACGGCCCCCGCGGTGTCGGGCCGGCTGAACGCAAGGCAAGCCCTTGATCGATTGCTGGCCGGCTCGGGCCTGAGTGCTCAAACCTCGGCCAGCGGCGACCTGACCGTACACAGGGCCCCCGCCTCACTGGACGAGGGCACCCTGCCCGAGGTCAAGGTCAGGGCCCAGGCTTTCCGGGAAGAGGCGCTGGGACCGGTCAACGGCATCGTGGCCGGCCGCAGCGTGAGCGGCACCAAGACCGACACCGCCCTGCTTGAGGTGCCGCAGTCCATTTCGGTCGTCGGCCGGGACGAGCTTGATGCACGCGGCGCCCAGAGCGTGATGGAGGCCTTGCGCTATGTGCCCGGCGTCACCGTGGATAGCTACGGGGTCGAGACGCGCGGCACCGAATGGGCTTTGATGCGCGGTTTCGACGCCAATGACACCAGCACCCTGGTCGACGGCCTGCGTCTGGCCCAGAGCACCTGGATCAACTTCCAGACCGAAACCTATGGCCTGGAGCGCATCGAGGTGTTGCGCGGTCCGGCCTCGGTCACCTATGGCCAGGTCGAGGCCGGCGGCACCATCCATCGCATCAGCAAACGCCCCAGCGTGAACGCGCTGCGCGAAGTGGAGGTCCAGACCGGCACCTATGGACGCAAGCAGATCGCAGCCGACATCGGCGGCGCACTCAACGCCGAGGGCAGCCTGTTGTATCGCCTGGTGGGCTTGGCGCTGGACACCGACAACCAGCTCAAGTTTGCCAATGGCGACCGAGGCGGCAACGAACGCGTCTACTTCGCACCGTCGCTGATGTGGACGCCCTCGTCGAGCACCACGCTGACGCTGCGGGCCGAGGCCCAGCGCAATGTGAGCCAGGGCTTCTCGCTCTACGTGGTCCGCAACGGACAGAACACCGGCCTATTGCGCGGCGACCCGAAGTACCTGCGCTATGAACAGGACCAGTCCCAACTCGGCTACCAGTTGGAGCATCGCTTCAATGAGACCTGGACACTGCGGCAGAACGTCCGCTATGCCCAGTCATCGGTGGATAACCGTTATATCAACCAGGCTGGCGCCTTGGTGGGCGGCAGTCTGCCGCGTAGCGCCCGCCATGGTGACGACAGCCTGCGCCAGACCGCGATGGACACCCATGTGCAGGCCAACTTTGGCCACGGCGGGGTCACGCACACGCTGCTGGCGGGGCTGGACTGGAATGACGCCCGTACCGACTACAAGGAATTCCACGCCGTACCGGGGACGACGCCTGCGCTGAATCTGGACGCCCCCGCCTATGGCGTGGTCTTTCCGAGCGCCGATGTGCTGATGACCAGCCGCACGATCGACACGCGACAGCTTGGCCTGTACCTGCAGGACCAGATCAAGTTCGATCAGCGCTGGGTGCTCACCCTGGGCGGGCGCGACGACGTCGTCAAGACCCGCTCACACAACCGTCGCAACGGCCTGAGGGACAGCCAGCGCGACCATGCCTTCAGCGGCCGTGCCGGCCTGAGCTATCTGGCCGGCCATGGCGTCGTGCCTTACATCAGCTATGCCGAATCCTTCGTGCCGCAAAACCTGAAGACCTCGGCCGGCGATCCCTACAAGCCCACCCGCGGCAAGCAATGGGAGATTGGGGTCAAGGTCCAGCCGGCCGATGGCAAGAGTCTGTTCACTGCGGCATGGTTCGATCTGACCAAGACCCATGTCGAAACCTACGATCCGGCCATCGACGACTATCTGCAGACCGGTGAGATCCGCTCCAAGGGCCTGGAACTGGAAGCCAAAACACGCCTGCTACAGGGACTCGATCTGCACGGTGCCTACACCTTCAACAGCGTCAAGGTGACCCAGAGCCGCAACACCGACCTGGGCAAGACACCGATCCAGGTGCCGCGGCAACTGGCGTCGGTCGGGCTGGACTACGCACTGAACGGCCTCCTGCAGGGCTTGAGCTTCGGGGCCGGCCTGCGCTATGTGGGCAAGCGCTATGACGATGCGGCGAACACCAAGACCACCGCCTCGTTCACGCTGGTCGATGCCGCGCTCCGCTACGAACATCAGCATTGGCGCTTCGCGCTGAATGTGGCCAACCTGCTCGACAAGCAGTATGTGGCCTCGCGCGCCTATGGCGGCTACTACCCCGGCGCAGAGCGCAGCCTCACGCTGAGCGCGAAGTACCGCTTCTGAGGCGATGAAATCTCGCTTCCGGCTGGACCGCCAGGTCTTCGTGCTGGCGCACCGCTGGGCCGGGCTGCTCATGGCGTTGTTCCTGGTGACGGCCGGGCTGACCGGCAGCGCGCTGGTGTTTCGGGAAGAACTCGACGCTTGGCTGGCGCCGGAGCTGCGGCTGGCCGACCCAGCGGCTGGCGGCCTGCTCGACCCCTTCCAGCTGAGGGAGCTGGCCGAGCAGGCCTTGCCGCCCGCGTCTCGGGTGGACGCGGTCCAGTTCCGCGTCGAGCCGGGGCAGACGGTCATGCTTCGGGCGAGCGGCCCGGCGCTCGACCATGACGAGGTCTTCGTCAACCCCCACGACGGCCGCATCCAGGGCCACCGTTCCAGCACGGCCATCAGCCTGGCGCCAAGCCAGCTGATGCCTTTCTTGTTCAAGTTGCATCACTCACTGGCCCTGCCGGGCCAATGGGGCACGCTGCTGCTGGGCCTGGTGTCGCTGCTCTGGACCGTCGACTGCTTCGTCGGCGCCTGGCTGACCTGGCCGCGCGGCCGACCGGCCCTGCCCCGCTGGAAGCAAGCCTGGCTGATCAAGTGGCGCTCGGGCTGGCAACGCGCCAACCATGATCTGCATCGCGCCGGCGGGCTGTGGCTGTGGGCGGTGCTGCTGCTGTTTGCCTGGTCCAGCGTGATGTTCAATCTGCGCGACCCGGTCTACCGACCGACCATGGCGCTGGCGTTCAGCTTCGATGACTCGTGGGATGCCGTGCCGGCCCGAACCGAGCCCCTGCAGCGCCCTCGGCTCGACTGGCAGCAGGCGCATCGGGCAGCCCAGCGGGTCATGCATGAGATGGCCGGTCGGCATGGCTTCAGCATCAGCGCCGAGGAGCGTCTGATGCTGAACCGGCATCGCGGCGTCTACATCTACATGGTCCACAGCAGCCTGGATCTGCGTGCACGCACCGGCAACACGGCCGTGATGATCGATGCCGACACCGGGGTCTGGCGCGGCCAATGGTTGCCCACCGGGGGCGCGATGGGGAACACCGTCAGCAACTGGCTGGGGGCCTTGCATATGGCCCATGTGGGCGGCGTGGCCTGGCGTGTCGCCGTCAGCCTTATCGGCCTGCTGGTGACGGGGCTGACGCTGACCGGCCTGGTGATTTGGTGGCACAAGGCACGCGCCCGAGGGCGTGCCTTGTGCCCCCGGCCTGTACAGCGGAGGGCCGGTGACCAGGATCAGTCGTGCAATGCATCAAGCGCTACCGAATCTAGCGCCGCCAACACCTCGCGATGAAGCTCAGGGGAGTCGAGCACGTCCAGGTGCCCGCTCCCCACTACCAGCGTGCTTCGACCGTTGTATCGATTCACCATCTCTGCTGACCCTTCGACGGCGCTCTCTGAATGCCAGACCCGTATCTCGGCCTGGATGTCGTCGGGCAAGGGGTAAGCAGCCCCGAGCCTCAGACAATTCAATTCGCTCCATAGCGCCCGCTCGGCACTGCCCTGCCCCGCACCATCGATGGGAAGGTGGATACCGTCTGGGCCATGAGCTGCGACCACCTGAGCCAGGAAGACCTCTCGTTCTATCGTCTGCATGCCAGCCAGCAACATGGCCCAGTGCGCCGACATGCCCGAACGTTCGGTCAGCCAACGCCCGAGCGTCTCTTCCTGCGGCATACGCTGTTCCTGCGCCAGAAAGGAACGCCCTTGCGCGAGCATCGCTCGCAAAGCGGGGAAGCTCGAAGGATCGACGAGACCCACCCATGCTACGGGCACATGGTTACGCAGGAGGCGAGCGGTTTCCAGCGCCACCAAGCCGCCAACTGACCACCCAAGCAAACAGCAGGGTCTGCCGGCCCCCTGCTGGCGGATGAAGCTCGCCTGGCGTACCGCCAGTTCACGCACCGAGCTTGCGGCCCAGGCGACCTCGTCCCGCGTCTGCGCGCCACCAGCGAAAGTCATCACCTCATGGCGCCCCTGGAGAGCCGACAGCAATGAGCGATATTCACCGCTGTGCCACGGTCGAGCCGGGCTCAGAAACAACCGCGGTCCCGCGCGCGAACTGCTTGCCCGATTCGAATGTGTGCCGACCGCGTGATCCGGTTCCGGCTCGTGCCCTCCATCAATGGCTCGAGCCAAGTCCGCCAGCACGGGATGGGCGAACACGGTCGCCAAGGCCAGCGTCGCTCTTGGATCCGGCAACGCTGAAAGCGTATTCCAGGCTACCACCAGCCGCGCCGCCGCAAGCGAGTCGCCTCCCAGCTCGAAGAAGTTGTCGCGATCGTCCACGGAAGCGACATCCAGGATGCCGCGCCAAAGGCTGTGCAGGCGTTCGCGCGTGGCATCCGATCCCTGTCGCGGTATCTCATGCCTCATCGCCGGCAAGGTCTCGTCTCGCACATATCGCCGAAGATCGACGGTCGGCAGCGGTACCGACACCTGGCCAAGCGATCGCCCGGCATCCCGCGCCAAGTCGCTCAGCGTGCCGATGAACTGTCGCAGCAGATCGGCCACAACCGGGGCATCGAAGGCACCCAGCGCGTACTCGAAGGTCAACAACAGCTCATCCCCCGGAATGACGACCAGCGTCAACGGGCTGCTGGTCGCCCCACGGTTCGCCAGCTCATGCACCCGCAACGATGCCCCCACGCCTTGCAGCAGGGCCTGATCGACCGGGAAGTTCTCAAATATGAGCAATGTGTCGAACAAGGGCTGACCCGGCTGACCCGCCCAGCGCTGTATCGAACCCAGAGGCACCTGCTCTCGCTGGCGCAGCGCCATGTTGTGGTCAAGCAGTTGACGCAGGCTATCCCCCACGGTTTGCGCCGGATCGGGCGTGAACACAATGGGCAGGGTATTGATGCACAAACCCATGACCGCGCCGATGCCGTCGAGCTCACCGGAACGCCCCGACATGGTCGCTCCGAAGGTCACGGTCTCCTGGTTGGTATGGGCCCCCAGCACCAGCCCCCAGGCGGCCTGCACCAGCGTGTTGAGCGTCACATGCTGGACGGTAGCAAAGGCCTGCAGGCGCTTGGTGCTCGGGGCATCAAGCCGCAGCGATTCGGCGGCATGCCCTTGTCGTCCCAGACAACGCAAGGGCGAGCCCGCCAACAGCGTGGTGATCTGCCTGTCCGCCCCCACAATGCTGCGCCAATAGGATTCGTCGTCTTCGCGAAGACGCAGGGCTGCGGCCACATGCTCGGCGAATGCAGGACCGACAGAACCGAGTGTGCCTCCGCCATACAAGGTAAAGACCTCGCCAAGTAGGCGTGACATGCTCCAGCCATCCATCAACAGGTGGTGCCAGGTCCAGACCAGCCGGTCATGGCCGTTATCCACGCGGGCGACCACCAGACGCATCAGCGGGGCCTGGCCCAGGTCGAAGCCCCGCCGATACTCTTGCTCACACAAGGCCTCCCATTCGGCCACGGCAGTGGACCGGCCGTGCCAGTCAAGCCGCTCGACATCCAGCGTCGCGCCCCGGAAAACGATCTGGCGAGGTTGATCCGTACCGCACCAGAAGAAGCCAGTACGCAACACGGCATGCCGGGCCACCACAGTGGCCCATGCCATCCGCAGTCGGTCGATATCGAAATGGTCGAACAATGCATGGGTCTGCACTACGTTGACCGCAGAATCGGGTTCCAGCAGAGCGTCGAACAGCATGCCCTGCTGGACAGGCGTCAGAGGGTAAATGTCCTCAATGTCGGCCGCAGGGCGCCCTGTGCGGGAGACAAGGTCGTCCAGGGTAGCCAAGGACAGCGCGGCATGCGGGAAGTCCGAGGGGCTGACGCCGCTGACACCGCTCGCGCAGTGCCGAATCACAGCCAGCAACTCCTCCTGAACATCCGCAAGCAACGTCTCCACGCTCGCGGCGTCATGACGCTCCGCGCTGTAGTCGATGGCCATGCTCAGCACTCCATCGATCACTTGGCCGTTGAGGGTCAACTCATGACTGAAGCTGCTCCCCGGATCGCTGGATCGCCCCGCAGATTCCGAAGCTGCCCACCAGTGATCGCCGGCCCTGCTGCCGTTGGCTCCGACATCCGGTCGAACATCACGCTGACTGTCGAACTGACCCAGGTAGTTGAAGGCGATATCGCGGCGCGGCAGGCTGGTCAGCACTTCGCGATCTGCCTGCGCTCCCCACTGGATCAACGCACCGAAACTCAGGCCTCTGTGCGGCATGGTGGCCCGAGATTCCTTGATGCGGCGAATGGTGTCGCCGATGTCATCCTCCGCCTCCAGCCGGAAAGGGAAGACGCTGGTGAACCAGCCCACGGTACGGCTGCTGTCGACATCGTCAAACAGATCCTCCCGACCATGACCTTCCAGATCGATCAGGAAAGAACCAGTACCGCGCCGACGACACAGGCTGCGCGCCAGTGCAGTCAGCAGCAGGTCGTTGACCTGAGTGCGGTAAGCGCTCGGTGCCTGTTTGAGCAACTGCTGCGTCAGTGCCGGGCTCAACTTGAAGGCGGCACGAGTCGCGTGGGCCGTTGCCGACGAGCCCTCCTCGTACGCAGCAGGCCATTGGGCCGGGGTTCCCGCCAGCGCGCGCCAATGCGCCATATCCTTCTGAAAGGCTCCCCCTTCGACATGTGCCCGCAGACGACAACCCCAGCGGCCATAAGAAGTAGTACGGGTCGGCAGCGTTATCCCACTGCCACCGGACACGGCACTGTCGTATGCCGTCCGCAGGTCTTCCAGCAGGATGCGCCATGACACGCCGTCCACCACGAGGTGATGCGCGGTCAGCAGCAGCCGTGAAGCGCCGTCTGGCAAGCTGATCAAGAGCGCGCGGAACACCTGGCCATCCACCAGACTGAGGCTGCGCTGGGCTGCATCGCAAAGTGGAGCGACATCGTCCTGGCTCTCGGCATGGCGCTCCCACAGCAGATCGGGAACGTCCGCGTGCATGGTGACGGTTGGACTCCATTGGCCCCGCTCGTCCTGACGAAAGGCCGTTCGCAGCGCGGCATGATGCCGCACGACGGCTTGAAGCGCCGAGCGCAGTGCCCGGGCCTCGAGAAGGCTCTCGCACCCCAGCAGCACGGACTGGTTCCAATGATCGCGCCTGGGCAGTACCTTGTCGAAGAACAGTTGCTGTATGGGCAGCAGCGGGAGAATGG
>NZ_JAQOWX010000087.1:0-24791 GCF_028462495.1 Paucibacter sp. XJ19-41 | reverse complement strand
CGCCGGCGCGGGCCGGCTGCGGCGGCGCCAGCGCGCGACGCAGGCCAGGCCGGCAAGCAGGCGCAAGCTCATCAGCGCGACGCCCAGCAACCAGGCCCAGGCCAGGCCCTGGCGCCAGGGCGTCTGCGTCGCCCAGCGATCGGGCTCCTCGGCCTGTTGCGACTGCACGGCGCCGTGGCTCTGGGCCTTGAGCGCGCCGCCGCCCCAGAGTGGCTGCGCCGCCGGTGTGGCCGGCGGGGTCTGCGCCTCGGCCCAGCGCGTACCGAACTGCAGCGCCGCCAGCAGCAGGCTCAGCAGCAGGGCCACGGCNACTGCACGGCGCCGTGGCTCTGGGCCTTGAGCGCGCCGCCGCCCCAGAGTGGCTGCGCCGCCGGTGTGGCCGGCGGGGTCTGCGCCTCGGCCCAGCGCGTACCGAACTGCAGCGCCGCCAGCAGCAGGCTCAGCAGCAGGGCCACGGCGCAGACCGCATAGCGCATACGGGCGGCGCTGTGGCGCAGCACATGCAGCAGCAGCGCGGCCAAGCCGCCCAGCACACTTAACTGCCACAGCAGCTGCAGCAAGGTGTCGCTGAGCGGCTGCACCCAGAGGGTCCAGCTCGTGCCGCTCATGAGCGCTTGCCTTTGCCGGCCGCATCGCCCTGGCTCAGCAGCTGCGCAATCTCGTCGCGCTCCTGCTGGTTGACCTGGGTCTTCAGCGCGGCCATCACCAGGGCCTTGCCGGAGCCGCCGAAGAGCTTGGAGACCATGTCCTTGAGCAGCTGCTGCTGCAGCTTGTGCTGCGCGTGGGCGGCCGCATAGACCTGCGGGCGCTGGCCCTCGTCGCGCGTCAGCAGGCCCTTGCTGTGCATCAGCTGCAGCTGGCGCAGCACATTGGCCTCGGTGATCTCGGGTCGCTCGAGCTTCAGCGCCTCATGCGCCTGGCGGGCCGTGCAAGCCCCTTCGCGCCAGATGACGCGCAGCAGATCCAGCTCGGCGGCGGTGGGTGTGGGGAGTGATGATGAATGAGCCATGCATTCAGAATAACTTTTCTAGAACTTATTGTCTAGAACTTTTATTCTGACTATGGCGCTACAAGGGGATCTCTGTCGTCGACAGCACCTGCTTGAGCACCATGAAGCTGCGGATCTGCCGCACCCCCGGCAGATAGAGCAGCTGCTCGGCATGCAGGCGGTTGAAGCTGTCGCTGTCCTTGGTGCGCAGCATCATGAAGTAGTCGAACTCGCCGGTCACGACATGGCATTCCATGCAGCCGGAAATCTTGGCGGCGGACTTCTCGAAGGCCGCGAAGGACTCCGGCGTCGAGCGGTCCAGCACCACGCCGATGATGACCAGCATGCCGGCATCCAGCGCCGGCGGGTCCAGCAGGGCCACGGTCGCGCGTATCAGCCCGGCGCGGCGCAGGCGCTCGACCCGGCGCAGGCAGGCCGGCGGGCTCAGATGCACCTTCTCGGCCAGCGCCACATTCGAGATCGAGGCGTCGCGCTGCAGCGCGCGCAACAGCGTCTTGTCGGTGCGATCCAGCGCGATCGCCTCCGGGGCCGCGAGCTTCGCCTGGCCACGAACTTTTGTTGTGCTCAATTCAATTCTCCAGCAATAGGAAGCCACATCAGTAGCAAACAGTCAGCAAGAAGTTTGCCATCCCATCAATCTTTGCAACCCTGTGAACAGGCATTCTTCCTAACATTCCCAGCGCAGCCAAGCTCTTCCCTCTCTCCCCGGAGTCTTCACATGAATCTGCAACGTTTCCCCCGCCACCCGCTGACCTTCGGCCCCTCGCCCATCCAGCCGCTGAAGCGACTGAGCGCCGCGCTCGGCGGCGAGGTCGAGCTCTATGCCAAGCGCGAGGACTGCAATAGCGGCCTGGCCTTTGGCGGCAACAAGACCCGCAAGCTGGAGTACCTGATTCCCGAGGCGATTGCCGGCGGCTACGACACCCTGGTCTCGATCGGCGGCATCCAGTCCAACCAGACCCGCCAGGTCGCGGCCGTCGCCGCCCATCTGGGCATGAAGTGCGTGCTGGTGCAGGAGAACTGGGTCAACTACTCGGACGCGGTTTACGACCGGGTCGGCAATATCGAGATGTCGCGCATCATGGGGGCCGATGTGCGGCTGGACGCGGCCGGCTTCGACATCGGCATCCGCCCGAGCTGGCAGCAGGCCATGGACGATGTCAAGGCGCGGGGCGGCAAGCCCTTCCCGATCCCGGCCGGCTGCTCCGAGCATCCCTACGGCGGCCTGGGCTTCGTCGGCTTCGCCGAGGAGGTGCGCGCGCAGGAAGCCGAGCTGGGCTTCAAGTTCGACTACATCGTCGTCTGCTCGGTGACCGGCAGCACGCAGGCCGGCATGGTGGTGGGCTTCGCGGCCGACGGCCGCGCCGACAAGGTGATAGGCCTCGACGCCTCGGCCAAGCCGGCACAGACCCATGCACAGATCCTGCGCATCGCGCAACACACGGCCGAACTGGTCGAGCTGGGCCGGCCCATTGTGGCCGCTGACGTGGTGCTGGACACCCGCTACGGCGGCCCCGAGTACGGCCTGCCCAGCGAAGGCACGCTGGAAGCGATACGCCTGTGCGCGCGCACCGAGGGCATGCTGACCGACCCGGTCTACGAGGGCAAGTCGATGCAGGGAATGATCGATAGGGTGCGCAAGGGCGAGTTCCCCGCAGGCTCGCGGGTGCTCTACGCCCACCTGGGCGGCGTCCCCGCATTGAACGCCTACAGCTTCCTCTTCCGCAACGGTTGACATCAGCAGACAGGAGCCCGCGCATGCACCCGACCGATGTCGACGAGGAACTTCAGGAATGGTGTGCGGCGCTGGACGGCCTGCTCGCCGCCTGGGGGCCGCATGAAGGCCGCGAACGCGCCGCCGCCCTGCTGGACGGCCTGCTGGCGCATGCGCGCCAGCAGCAGCTGCCCTGGCGGCCGGCGGCCGTCACGCCCTATCTGAACAGCGTGCCGCTGGCCCAGCAGCCGCCCTACCCCGGCGACCTGGCCATCGAGCAGCGGCTCTCGGCCATGCTGCGCTGGAACGCACTGGCGATGGTGGTGCGCGCCAATGCCGCGCACGGCGAGCTCGGCGGGCACATCGCCAGCTACGCCTCGGCGGCCGATCTGTTCGAGGTCGGCTTCCAGCATTTCTTCCGCGGCCCTGCAGCGCCGCAAGGCGCCGATCTGGTGTACTTCCAGCCGCATTCGGCGCCGGGCGTCTATGCCCGCGCCTTTCTGGAGGGCCGACTCGGCGAGGACGCGCTGCGCCACTACCGCCAGGAACTCAGCGCGCAGAAGCAGGGGATCCAGGGACTCAGCTCCTACCCCCACCCCTATCTGATGCCGGAGTTCTGGCAGTTCCCGACCGGGTCCATGGGCATAGGCCCGATCAATGCGATCTACCAGGCCCGCTTCATGCGCTACCTGGCCGACCGCGGCCTGCAGGCCACCGAGCAGCGCAAGGTCTGGGGCTTTTTCGGCGACGGCGAGATGGACGAACCGGAGTCGATCGCCGCGCTGACCCTGGCCGCGCGCGAGAACCTCGACAACTGCGTCTTCGTGATCAACTGCAATCTGCAGCGCCTGGACGGCCCGGTGCGCGGCAATGGCCGCATCGTCGACGAGCTCGAAGCACTGTTCGCCGGCGCCGGCTGGCATGTCCTCAAATGCCTGTGGGGCTCCGAGTGGGACGAGCTGCTCGCACGCGACGAGACCCATGCGATCGCACGGGCCTTCGCCCGCACCGTGGACGGCGAGTTCCAGACGCTCAGCGCCAACGACGGTGCCTTCAACCGCCGCAGCTTCTTCAGCCAGTCGCCCGAGCTGCAGGCCCTGGTCGCCCACCTGGCCGACGAGGACATAGACCGGCTGCGCCGCGGCGGCCATGACCCGGTCAAGATCCATGCCGCCTTCGCACGCGCCCGCGCCCATCGCGGCCAGCCCACCGTCGTGCTGGCCAAGACCATGAAGGGCTATGGCATGGGCACGGCCGGCCAGGGCCGCATGACTTCGCACCAGCAGAAGAAGCTCGGCACCGACGATTTGCTGGCCTTTCGCGAGCGCTTTGCGCTGCCGCTCAGCGACGCCCAGGTGGCCGAGGCGGCCTTCTACAAGCCCGCCGAGGACAGCGCCGAGATGCGCTATCTGCAGACGCGCCGCGCGGCGCTTGGCGGCTCTCTGCCGGCCCGCGCCACGCTGGCGCCGCCGCTGCCGGTGCCGGGTCTTGCCGAGACGGCCGGCTTCGCGCTGCAGGCCGACGGCAAGTCCATGAGCACGACCATGGCCTTTGTGCGCCAGCTGGCGGCACTGATCAAGGACCAGCGGCTGGGCCCGCGCATCGTGCCCATCGTCGCCGACGAGGCGCGCACCTTCGGCATGGCCAGCCTGTTCCGCCAGGTCGGCATCTACGCCCCCTTCGGCCAGCTCTACCAGCCCGAGGACGCCGGCTCGATGCTGGCCTACCGCGAGGACAAGAGCGGGCAGATCCTGGAGGAAGGCATCAGCGAGGCCGGCGCGCTGTCGTCCTGGACCGCGGCGGCCACCAGCTACTCGACGCACGGGCTGGCGATGCTGCCTTTCTACATTTTCTACAGCATGTTCGGCTTCCAGCGGGTCGGCGACCTGATCTGGGCCGCGGCCGACCAGCGCGCCCGCGGCTTCCTGATCGGCGCCACCGCCGGCCGCACCACGCTGGGCGGCGAAGGTCTGCAACACCAGGACGGCCACAGCCCGCTGTTCGCCTCCACCGTGCCGAACTGCCGCGCCTACGACCCGGCCTTCGCCGGCGAGCTGGCCCTCATCATCGACCACGGCATGCGCCGCATGCTGGAGCAGCAGGTCGACGAGTTCTACTACCTGACCGTCACCAATGAGAACGTCGTCAACCCCAGCCTGGCCGAGGCCGACCATGCCGGCGTGCTGCGCGGCATCTACCGGCTGCGCAGCGGCCCGGCCGCGCTGCCGCAGCGGGTGCAGCTGTTCGGCAGCGGCGCCATCATGGGCGAGGTGCTGAAGGCGGCAGCGCTGCTGGAGGAACAGCACGGCATCGCCGCCGATGTCTGGAGCGTCACCAGCTATGTCGAGCTGGCCCGCGAGGGCGCCGCGCAGGAGCGGCTGTGGCGCCAGGGCCTGAAGCCGGCCGTCGACAGCGCGCTGGAGCTGCAACTGCGCGCCAGCAGCGGCCCCATCATCGCCGCCAGCGACTATGTGCGCGCCCTGCCCGAGCTGGTGCGCGCCTATCTGCCGCCGGGGCGGCGCTATCTGTGCCTGGGCACCGACGGCTTCGGCCGCAGCGACTCGCGCGCCGAGCTGCGCGCGCATTTCGAGGTCGACGCCGCCGCCATCGTGCAGGCCAGCCTGCGCGCGGTCCAGGAAGTCTGCAAGGCCGAGAATGCCTGCGAGCAAAGCCGTCTGGCCGCGCTGGTGTCGATGGCGTCGACCTAGCGGTCCGGCGGCCCGGCCACGACACGGTCGCGCCCGCCTTCCTTGGCCCGGTAGAGCGCACCGTCGGCGGCCAAGATCAGCTGCGCCATCGTCATCGAGCGTGACGGGTCGACCATGGCCAGGCCGATGCTGACGCTGATGTGCGGGCCGGTGGAACAGCTTGAATGCTCGATGCCCAGCGCCGCGACCGCGGCCCGGGCGGCTTCGGCGGTGTGCCGGGCGCCCGTCAGGTCGGTGTCCGGCAGTATCAGCGCGAACTCCTCGCCGCCGTAGCGCGCGGCCATGTCCGCCGGCCGGCGGCAGCAGGCCTGCAGCGCTGCCGCCAGCCGTTTCAGGCACAGGTCGCCGGCGTGGTGGCCGTAGTGGTCGTTATAGGCCTTGAAGTGATCGACATCGATCAGCACCAGGGCCAGGGCTCTTTTGTGGCGCACCGCCACCGCCATCTGCTCGGCCAGATAGCGATCGAAGGCGCGCCGGTTCGCCAGCTCGGTCAGCCCATCCTGCTGCGACAGCTGCCAGAGCTGGTCGTTGGCCGCGCTCAGATCGGCCGACAGCCGCACCAGCCGCGCATAGTGCCGGGCGTTCTCGCTCAGGAGCACGATCAACAGGAAACCGGCCGCCAGCAGGCCGTAGATGCGGCCGGCATACCAGCCCAGGTCGTAGCGGCCGGTGTTCAGGATGGCCGCCAGCGCCAGGTCGAACAGCCACACGGTCATCACCACCAGCAGCCAGACATCGAGCACCGTGTGCGGCCGGCGCCGCCAGACCATGGCCAGCGCCAGCAGGCTCAGGGTCCAGACGCCCAGCAGGACGGCGCGCCCGGCAGCGGTGGTCCGGTCCCCTTGCAGAAACACCGGCAGGTGCTCGTGCCCTGCGGTCGCAAAAGCCGTGAATGCGGCCACGGTGGCCAGCACCAGCGCCACCATCAAAACGATGACCATCTGCGCCCGCAGGCGCCGCGCCCGGTTGAAGCTCGGCCGACCGGAGCCTCCCGCCTTGACCCTCGCATAGGCCATCACCATCAGCGGGAAGCCGCCATGCCAGAACATATACAGGGCCGAGGAGGTCTGCGGCCCCGAGCCCAGCAGGCCCGTCGCGGCGAACAGGCCCGGAAAGATCAGCGCATAGGCCGCGGTGGCGGCGGCGGTGAACAGATAGCCGCCGCCCAGGACCAGCAGTTCCAGCGACTGCAGGGCCCGGTACTGGCTGAACAGCAGCACCGCCGTGATCAGATCGCAGATCACCAGCGCGGTGACATAGATAGGGATGAAGGCGGGCAGCTTGGCCAGCGGCGTGGCGGCAAAAGGCAGGGCCGCCACGAAGACCATGGCCGAGAGGGCGATCAGGCCGAGCGCGGCGCGGAACTCGCGCGGCCCGGCCGGCTCGGTCGAGAGATGCCCCCAGAACTCGCGCGCCTGGCCTGGCTGCATAGGGCCACCGTTCAAATGTGACCACTCCCTGGTCGCTAGGCCTCAGTCTATGACGGTCGCGGCCGGCCGGGGCCCTCTTTTGATCCCTCTTGCAAGGGGTCAGCGGCGTGCGGCGAACGAGGTCAAGGCCTCGCCGGTCATGCGGCAGATGCGCCACTCGGGCAGCACGCTGGCACCCATCTTCTCGTAGAAGCGGATCGCGTCCTCGTTCCAGTCCAGCACGGTCCAGTCGAAGCGGCCGTAGTCGCGCTCGACGGCAATCTGCGCCAGGCGCTGCAGCAGGCCCTTGCCCAGGCCGCTGCGGCGATGCGCGGGCCGCACATACAGGTCTTCCAAGTAGAGCCCGGGCTTGGCCAGAAAGGTGCTGAAGTTGGTGAAGAACAGCGCGAAGCCCACCATCTCCCCGTCGATCTCGCCGACCAGGGCCTCGACCACCGGCTTCGGGCCAAACAGATGCGGGTGCAGCTTGTCGGCGGTCAGCTGCAGCATGTGCGTGAGGTTCTCGAACTCGGCCAGCTCGGCGATCAGGTCGGCGATGGCCGGCACATCGCCGCTCTGGGCGGGGCGTATCGTGTAGGTGCTCATGGCCGCATTGTCCACGCAGCTTGTCGCCGGGCCGACAGCCTGCCGGCACTGCTTGTCCTACAGTCGCCCGCATGATGCCCATCGCCTACACCGCACGCCGTCCGCACCGCAGCCAGTTCATCTCCTTGCGCGGCCTGCGCCACCACGTCCTGAGCTGGGGCCGGCCCGAGCTCGCGACCACCGAACGGCCCACGCTGCTGATGCTGCATGGCTGGATGGATGTGGGTGCCTCCTTCCAGTTCGTCGTCGATGCGCTGGCCGACGAGCGCCACATCATCGCGATGGACTGGCGCGGTTTCGGCCTCAGCGACAGCAGCGGCGCCGACAGCTACTGGTTCCCCGACTACCTGGGCGATCTCGACGCGCTGCTGGACGCCGTCGCGCCGGGCCAGGCGGTCGATCTGCTGGGCCACAGCATGGGCGGCAATGTGGTGATGAGCTATGCCGGCCTGCGGCCCGAGCGCATCCGCCGCCTGGTCAATCTGGAAGGCTTTGGCCTGCCCGAGACGCAGCCCGAGATGGCGCCGGCGCGCCTGATCGAGTGGCTGGACGATCTGAAGACGCCGCAACGCCTGAAGCACTATGACAGCCTCGCCGGCGTGGCCCAGCGCCTGATGAAGACCAACCCGCGCCTGGCCGCCGACAAGGCCGCCTGGCTGGCGCCACACTGGTCGCGGGAGCAGAACGGGCCCGAAGGCAAGACCTGGCACATTCTTGGTGATGCTGCCCACAAGCGCGCCAACCCTATCCTCTACCGCAAGGCCGAGATCCTGGCCTGCTGGGCTCGCATCAGCGCGCCGGTGCTCTGGGTCGAGGGCAGCGAGACGCAGATGAGCCAGTGGTGGGGCGACCGCTACCCGCGCGAGGACTTCGAGGCCCGGCTCGCCGCAGTGCCGCAGCTGCAGCGCGCGCGGCTGCAGGGCGCCGGCCATATGCTGCACCATGACCAGCCCGAGGCGCTGGCGGCGCGGCTGCAGGCCTTCCTGGACGCCGACTGACAGCCCAGGCTATTCTTCGCCCCATCAAAAAACTGCCACAGGCAGGGAGGATGGAGCGATGAAGAAGAGTTTCTGGCTGGGTGTGGCCCTCGCAGCCCTGTCCCTGGCGCAGGCGCCGGCCCGGGCGCAGCCGCCGCTGCCGCTGGAGCGCTTCTTCCAGCGCCCGGCCGTGCTGGACGCCAAGCTTTCGCCCTCGGGCAAGCGCCTGGCCATCACAACCTCGCGCGGCACCACACGCATAGGCCTGGTGGTCGTCGATCTGGAGGCTGAACCCAAAGGTCGGCGCGCGGCGCTTTTCTCCGACGCCGACATCGTGAACTTCGACTGGGTCGGCGACGAGCGCCTGGTCTTCAATGTGCTGGATCTGGAAGCCGGCAGCGGAGAGGATCAGCGTTATGCGCCGGGGCTCTACGCCGTCAACGCCGACGGCAGCGACTTTCGCCTGCTGGTGCGACGTCGGGGCCTGCCCTTCATCCGGGATGGCAGCAGCACGCGCGACACGGCCCTCGAATGGAACCATCTGCTGCTGCGGGTGCCATTGCCGCAGGATGGGGTCAGGCCCGACGAGATCGTGGTCGGAGAGATGAGCTTCTCCGGCCAGGAACTGCTCTCCATCACGCCGATGTGGCTCAATGTCCGCAACGGGCGCACCCGCTCCATGGGCCTGGGCGATGCACCGCGCAATGCCACCAGCTGGCTGTTCGACAGCAAGGGCCAGCCGCGCCTGGCGGGTGTACGCAGCCAAGGCCGCAGCAGCCTGCACTGGCGCGGCCCGGGCCAGGACTCATGGCGCCAGATCGTCGAGAGCGAGCTGCTGCGCGAGCCCTTCCAACCCAGCGTGGTCGACGACAGCGGCACGCTCTACATCACCCACCGCAGCGGTGCCGAGGGCTATGCGGTGCTGACACGCTATGACTTCGAGGCCGGCAAGCCGCAGACCCCGGCCCTGGTCTCCGCCCCGGGCTTCGATTTCAGCGGCAGCCTGGTGCTGGACCGCGCCGGTTCGCGGGCCCTGGGCGTGCGCGTCGAGACCGATGCCGAGCAGACCGTCTGGTTCGATCCGGCGATGAAGCGCATGCAGGCCCTGGCCGACGAACGCCTGCCGGGCCGCATCAACCGGCTCAGCTGCAGCCGCTGCGGCGCCGAGGACATGGTGCTGCTGGTGCGCTCCTTCGCCGACCGCGACCCGGGCCGACTCTGGATCTACGAGGCGGCAAGCCAGCGCTGGCAGGCGGTCAGCCGCATGCTCGACGACATCGATCCGCAGCGCATGGCCAGCGTGGCGCTGGAACGCATCAAGGCCCGCGACGGCCGCGATCTGCCGGTCTGGCTGACCCTGCCCGCCGGCGTCGAGCCGGGCAAGCCGGCACCGGCCGTGGTGCTGGTGCATGGCGGCCCCTGGGTGCGCGGTGGGCATTGGCGCTGGCAGGCGATGGAGCAGTTCCTGGCCTCGCGTGGCTATCTGGTGATCGCGCCGGAGTTCCGCGGCAGCAGCGGCTATGGCGAGGCCCATTACCGCGCCGGCTGGAAGCAATGGGGCCGGGCCATGCAGGACGATGTGGCCGACGCGCTGCTCTGGGCCCGCCAGCAAGGCCTGGCCAACCCCGAGCGCGCCTGCATCGCCGGCGCCAGCTATGGCGGCTACTCGACGCTGATGGGCCTGGTGCGCCACCCCGAGCTCTACCGCTGCGGCATCGCCTGGGTCGCGGTCACCGATCCTTTTCTATACCTCAAAGGCTCCTGGTGGGTGGACGACGACATCAGCGACCAGGGTCGCCGCCACATGCTGCCCGAGCTGGTCGGCGATGCCGAGAGGGACGCAGCGATGCTGAGCGCCGCCTCACCGCTGGTCCAGGCCCGGCACATCAAGGCGCCGCTGCTGCTGGCCTTCGGCGAGGCCGATCTGCGCGTGCCGCTGGCCCATGGCGAACGCCTGCGCAAAGCCCTGACCGAGGCCGGCCACCCGCCCGAATGGGTCACGTATGCCAACGAGGGCCACAGCTGGCGCCAGGTCTCGACCCAGGTGGATTTCGCCCGCCGCGTCGAGCGCTTTTTGGGCGAGCACCTGAACAAGCCCTGATCAGCGCTGCTGCGCCAGCCAGGCCGCCGCACCCTCGCCCGCGACGCGGCCGCTGGCCATGCTGGCCGTCAGCAGATAGCCGCCGGTGGGGGCCTCCCAGTCCAGCATCTCGCCCGCGCAGAACAGGCCCGGCAGGCTTTTGATCATCAGGCCCGCATCCAGGGCCTCGAAGCGTACGCCGCCGGCCGTGCTGATGGCCTCGGCCACCGGCCGGGCCGCGACCAGGGTCAGCGGCAGACGCTTCAGGCGCGCGGCCAGCACGGCCGGGTCGGCGTACTCGGCCTTGCCGAGCATCTCGTGCAGCAGGCCGGCCTTCAGGCCCTCGATGCCCAGCCGGCTTTTCAGATGGGTGGACAGCGAGCGCGGGCCGCGCGGACGCGCGACCTCGGCCGCGACAAAGGCCGCCTCGCGGTCCGGCAGCAGATCCAGATGGAGCGTGACCTGGCCGTGCTCGGCGATCTCGTCGCGCAGCAGGGCACTGGCCGCATAGATCAGCGAGCCCTCGATGCCGCTGGCGGTGATCACGAACTCGCCCTGGCGCTCGAAGCGTCGCCCGCCCGCGCCCTCGATATGTAGGGCCACCGGCTTGACCGGCAGGCCGGCAAAGCGCTCGGCAAACACGGCGCTCCAGCCCGGCCCGTCTGGATGTGCAGCGGTGGGGCCTACATCAAAACCGCAGTTGGCCGCGCGCAGCGGCGCGATCTCGACGCCGCGCGCACTCATCGCCTCGACCCAGGCCCCGTTCGAGCCCAGCTGCGGCCAGGAGGCCCCGCCCAGCGCCAGCACCACGGCATCGGCTTGCACTTGGCTCTCGCCCTCGGGGCCGGCAAAGCGCAGCGCGCCCTCATCGCCCCAGCCCAGCCAGCGTGAGCGCTGATGAAAGCGCACACCGGCCGCGCGCAGCCGCTGTAACCAGGCGCGCAGCAGCGGTGCGGCCTTCATATCGACCGGAAAGACCCGGCCCGAGCTGCCGACAAAAGTCTCGACGCCCAGGCCCTGCGCCCACTCGCGCAACGCCGGGCCATCGAGTCGCTTGAGCAGGGGGGCGATGGTCTCGGCGCGTTCGCCGAAGCGCGCCACAAAGGGCTCGAAGGCCTCGGAGTGGGTCAGGTTCAGCCCGCCCTTGCCGGCCAGCAGGAATTTGCGACCCACCGAGGGCATCGCGTCATGCACATCGACCGCGACACCGGCCGCCGCCAGCGCCTCGGCCGCCATCAGCCCGGCCGGGCCGCCACCGATCACAAGGGCGCGGCGCGGCGCGGCGGATAAGACGGGGGCTGTGGACATCAGGAGTGCGACCGGAAAACAGAAGGGGGAAGCGAGTGTGCCAGATCGCCAACGCGCCACGGCCACCGCCGCCCATTCCCGCCATTCCTTGCTTCATCGCAAAACCCTGCCGCTGCGGCCCCCGGCTCTCTAGCATGCGCCCGCACTCCTGCAAGTCCAGCCAGTCCATCGCGATGCAACAACACTCCCTGACCGTCAACGGGCGCGCCCTGCGCGTCGAAGCCGAGGCCGACAAACCCCTGCTGTGGGTCTTGCGTGAGGACCTGGGCCTGAGCGGCACCAAGTTCGGCTGCGGGGTCGCGCAGTGCGGGGCCTGCACCGTCCATGTGGAGGGGGCGGCGACGCGATGCTGTGTGCTGCCGGTGCAGGCCGTGGCCGGCCTGAAGATCACCACCATCGAGGGCCTGTCCAGCGACCGCAGCCATGCGCTGCAGCAGGCCTGGATCGCCCACCAGGTGCCCCAGTGCGGCTACTGCCAGAGCGGCATGCTGATGGCCGCCGCCGCGCTGCTGGCCGAGCACCCGCGCCCCAGCGACACCCAGATCGACGCCGCGATCACCAATCTGTGCCGCTGCGGCACCTATCCCCGCGTGCGCGCCGCCATCCACAGCGCGGCAGCGGCCATGGCAGGCCGGAGGGTCAGCCAATGAGCCCCGTCACAAGCAGTCGCCGCGGCTTTCTTCTGCGCTCCGGCTTCGCCGCCGGCGCCTGGACACTGGGTTTGATGCCGGCGCTGGCCGAGGCCAGCACCCGACCGACCGCGGCCGCGCCGCTCGGTTTCGACCGCGGCCTGCGCTTTGAGGCGAATGGCCGACTGACCGTACTGAGCCATGTGATCGAGATGGGCCAGGGCACGCAGACCAGCATCGGTCAGATCGCCGCCGAGGAACTGGATATGGCCCTGGACCAGATCAGCGTGGCCCAAGCCCCGGTGCGCCCCGAGTTCGCCAGCCCGGGCCTGTGGCCGGCCAACTACGCGACCTATGGCAGTTTCGGCCTGCCGCTGAGCCTGCGCGAGGTCGGTACGATTTGCGCGGCGGCGCGCAGCCTGCTGATCCAGGCCGCGGCCCAGCGCTGGGGCGTGGACCCGCAGGCCTGCCGCACCCGGGCGGCCCAGGTCTGGCATCCGGACGGCAGCCAGCGCCTGCCCTATACCCGGCTGCTGGAGCAGGCGGCCGGCCTGCCGCCGCCGGCCAAGCCGCAGCGCAAGCCGCGCGAGCAGTGGCAACTGCTGGGCCACAGCACGCCACGCCCGGACCTGCCGGCCAAGGTGGACGGCAGCGCCCGCTTCGGCATCGACGCGCGCCGGCCCGGCATGCTGGTGGCCACCTTGATGCATGCCCCCCGCTTCGGCGCCGAGCTGCTGGCGGTGGACGAAGCACCGGCCCTGGCCATCAAGGGGGTGCAGCGGGTCGTGCGGCTGCCGGGGGCGCTGGCCGTAGTGGCCAAGGGCTACTGGCAGGCCCTGCAGGGCCTGCGCGCGTTGCAGCCGCGCTGGAGCCCAGGCCCCCATGCCGGCACCGACAGCGCCGCGCTGCGCCAGGAGCTGCTGGCGGCGGCCGAGCGGGGCGCGGGGCTGAGCTTCGCCAAGTCCAACGACCCGGCCATAGACCCCGAGGCCGTGGCGCTCGAACTGGGCCGCGCCAAGCACTTGCTGGACCTGCGCTACGACGTTCCCTTTCTGGCCCACGCGACGATGGAGCCGATGAATGCGTTGGCCGAGGTCGGGCCGGACCGCGCCGAGCTCTGGCTGTCGACCCAGAGCGCCCAGGACACCCAGCATGGCGTGGCCAAGGCGCTGGGCCTGGCGCCGGACAAGGTCACGATCCACCCGTTGCTGATCGGTGGGGGCTTCGGCCGCCGGCTCGAGCACGGCTTCGCGGTCGAGGCGGCGCTGCTGGCCCGGGCCATGGGGCGGCCGGTGCAGCTGATCTGGTCGCGCGAGACCGATATGCGCGCCGGCGGCTACCGCCCGGCTGCCGCCGCGCGGGTGCGCCTGGCCCTGGGCGCGGATGGCCTGCCGACCGCACTGCGGGTCGACTGCGCCAACCCCTCGCTGCTGGAACACAGCCGGCTCAGCATCGGCCGAGATCCCACCGGCCTGGACTGGTCGGTGGGCATGGGCTGGCTGCACCATGACTATGCGCTGGGGCCCAAGCAGCTGGGCTGGACCCGGGTCGATGCCGGCGTGCCCTGCGGCTTCTGGCGCTCGGTCGGGGCCTCGCAGAATGTCTTCTTCCTGGAGTGCACGATAGACCGCGCCGCCAAGCTGGCCGGGCTTGACCCGCTGGTCTACCGGCTGCGCCTGCTGGCCGCCAAGCCGCAAACCCAGGCCTTGCTGAAGGCGCTGGCCGAACGCGCAGGCTGGGGTCAGGTCTTACCAAAGGGCCAATTCCGCGGTCTGGCGATGAGCGCCGGCAATGCGGCGCGCAGCGCCCACATCGTCCACATCTCGGTGCCGGCGCCGGGGCGCTTCCGGATCGAGAAGATCTATGCGGCGGTGGATGCCGGCGTGCTGATCAATCCGGATGCGGTCGAGGCCCAGCTGATGGGCGGCACCCTGTTCGGCCTGACGGCGGCCCTGGCCGGCGAGATCACGCTGAAGAACGGCGAGGTCCAGCAGGGCGGCTTCGACGACTATCCGCTGCTGACCCTGGCCCAGACACCGCCGCTGGATGTACTGGCCCTGGGCCTGGGGCAGCAGGCCATCGGGGTCGGCGAGGAAGGCCCGGCCTCGATAGGCCCGGCCCTGGCCAATGCCCTGTTCGCGGCCAGCGGTGTTGCGATCGAGCGGTTGCCGCTGAGCCGGGCCGGCTGGCAACTGGTCGCTTGAGAACCGGGGCTAGGAAGTCTGCAGCTCCAGGATGAAACGGCTGCCCTGGCCGGCCTGGCTCTCGACGCGGATCTGGCCGCCCATGCGCTCCATCAGCTGCTTGCTGATCACCAGGCCGATGCCGGTGCCCTGCTGCTCGCTGCGGCCCAGGCGGTTGAAGGGCTGGAACAGCTGGGCCAGCTGCTCGGCGCTGAGGCCCAGGCCGTTGTCGGCCACCTGGATCAGCAGGCCGCGCGCCGGCTCGGCCCAGGCCCGCACCTGGACCCACCCGCCGGGGCGGTTGTACTTGATCGCGTTGGACAGCAGGTTGTGCAGCACCTGCTCCAGCCGCACCGGATCGGCCTGGGCCAGCGGCAGCGGGGCCTCGTCCAGGCGCAGCTCGATGCCGGCCGAGGCAGCGGCCGGCCGGGCCAGTTCGACACAGCGGCGCAGCAGCGGGCCGGCCTGCAGCGGCAGCGGCGTCACCGCCAGGCTGCCGGACTCGATGCGCGACAGGGTCATCATGTCCTCGATCAGGATCAGCAGATGGCGGGCCGCCGCATCGATATGGCCGACGCGCTCGCGCTGCAGCGCGTCCAGCGGGTGCTGGGCGTCGCCGCCGAGCAGTTGGGCGAAACCCAGCACCGCGTTCAGCGGCGTGCGCAGCTCGTGGCTGGCCTGGGACATGAATTCGGTCTTGGCCTGGTTGGCGGCCTCGGCCAGCGCCCGGGCGTGGTCGGCAGCCTGCAGGCGCTGGCGCTCGGCCAGCTCAATGCGCAGCTGCTCGGTGCGCGCCACCACCTGGCGCTGCAGCGCCCGGTTCCACAGCAGCACCAGGCCGAGACCCAGCAGCACCAGGGCCAGCGCCGCGGCGGCGGCCAGCAGCAGGCGGCGCTGCCAGGGGCTGCGCTCGGCCTGCAGCGAGATCCAGCGGTCCACCATGGCCTGGCGCTCGGCCGCGTCGATGCGGGCCAGGGTCTTGTCGAGAATGCGGCCCAGCAGGGCCAGCTCGCGCCGGTAGCCTATGCCCAGCTCGTAGGCATAGCCGACATCGCCCTGCACGCGCAGATTGCCTATGCCCTCGCCGCGGATCTGGAAGGTGGCGCTGGCCAGGTCCATCACGGCCGCGTCGATCTCGCCACTGGCCAGCCGGCGCAGCATGCTTTTGTCGTCGGTCTCGACCTGCTGCGGGTTGTCGGGATAGCGTTGGCGCAGGAAGTCGGCCGCCGCAAAACCCTGGCCGACCGAGACCGGCTCGCCCGGCATCAGCGCCTGGCGCTCGCTGCCGACCCGGCGCAACAGCACCACCGGCACCGAAACATAGGGACGGGTGAAACCCATGAACTCGGCCCGCTCCGGCGTCTCGCGCAGCGACATCAGCAGGTCCAGCTCGCCGGCGCGCAGCGCCTCCATATTGCGGGCAAAGGGTTCTGGCGCGACAAACTCCAGCCGCAGGCCGCTGAGCTCGTTGAGGCGCGAGACATAGTCGACCGACAGGCCGCGCAAGCGCCCCTCGGCATCGACAAAGGTGAAGGGCCCGTAGCTGGGCGTGCTGGCGACCCGCAGCACCCGCTGCTGAGCAATCCAGGCGCGCTCCTCGGCCGTCAGCCAGGGTCTGTCCTCGGCCAGGGCCGCCAGTCCGCCAAGCAGCAGCCCGCCCAGCAGCATGAGCCGGGCGGCCAGAGCGAGAAAGGAAACAAGGGAGCGGACCTGCACGGCCCGATTGTGCGGCCCGAGGGCGCCGGTCGGCCAGGACCGCCGGTGTTCAGCGCCGCGCCAGCGGCAACAATGTCACGCCTGGCGCAGCGCCGCCTTCAGCTGCTGGCCCAGCTCGGGCTTGTCCTTGAAGGGGTCGGTCGGATTGCGCAGCTGCATCACATCCTCCATGCGGGTCTGCACACCGGCCAGCGAGCGCGGGTGGCTGAAGACATAGAAGCGCTCCTCGTCCAGCGCCGCGAACACCATGGCCGCGACCTCGGCGGCGGTGATCTTGCCGGAGGACACCGCCTTGTCGCTCATCGCCTGGCCGATCAGCTGGCTCTTCGTTGGCTTCGCCGAGGCCAGCTCGCCGGGCCGGTTGCGATGGCTTTGCGAGATGCCGGTGGGCACGAAGAAGGGGCACAGCACCGAGCAATGGATCTGCTCGGTCACCAGGGCCAGGTCTTGATAGAGGGTCTCGCTCAAGGACACCACCGCATGCTTGGAGACGTTGTAGACGCCCATATTCGGCGCATTGAGCATGCCGGCCATCGAGGCGGTGTTGACGATATGCCCCTCGTAAGACGGGTCGGCGGCCGCCGCCTCCAGCATCATCGGCGTGAACAGGCGCAGGCCATGGACCACGCCCATCAGATTGACGCCCAGCACCCAGTCCCAGTCGGCCAGGCTGTTCTCCCAGACCAGGCCGCCGGAACCGACGCCGGCATTGTTGAAGACAAAGTGCGGCGCGCCGAAGCGGGCCCGGACGGCGGCCGCCAGCGCCTCCATCTCGGCGGCCTTGGACACGTCGACCCGCCGCGCCAGCAGCGGGTGATCGCCGAACTCGGCCGCGGCCTTGTCCAGCGCATCGGCCTGCACATCGCAGAGCACCAGATTCATGCCGCGCGCGGCGGCCAGGCGCGCCACCTCCAAGCCGAAGCCCGAACCGGCGCCGGTGATCACGGCCGTGCGGCCCTGGTAAGTCTTCATGCCGGGTCTCCTGCTGCACGTCTCATATCGATATGGGCGATGCCGTCCTCGTCATAGGGCGCCGAGCTCGGCACGAAACCGAGGCTGGCGTAAAAGCCCTGCAGATGGGCTTGCGCGCCGATGTCAATGCCCTGCCCGGGCCACAGCCGCGCGCATTCGGCGATCGCCTGCTGCATCAGCGCCCGGCCCTGGCCGGCGCCGCGCGCGCTGCTGGCGGTGACGACACGGCCAATCATCGGCAGCGTCTGCTGCGGCCCTTTCAGCAGCGGCGGCAGCAGCCGCGCATAGGCCTTCAGCTCATCCTGCTCGCCACGCCCCTGCAGATGCCAGCACTGCGGGTCCAGGCCATCGGGGTCCAGATAGACGCAGCGCTGCTCCAGCACAAAGACCTGGGAGCGCAGCGCCAGCAGCTCGTACAGCCTGCCCGCGTTGAGCGCCTCGAAGCGAGCGCAATGCCAGCGCATCGCCATCAGATCAGCTTGACCAGCTGCTTGCCGAAGTTCTTGCCCTTCAGCAGGCCCAGAAAGGCCTCGGGCGCTGCATCCAGGCCCTGGGCCACCGACTCGCGGTACTTCAGCTTGCCGGTGGCCACCAGGCCGCCCAGCTCCTTCAGCGCCTCGGGCCAGAGCTCCATATGCTCGCTGACGATGAAGCCCTCGATCTTCATCCGGTTGACCAGGATCAGCTGGGGCGCGCTCATAGGAATGGGCTCGCCGTTGTAGCCGGAGATCATGCCGCACATCGCGATGCGGCTGAAGGCGTTCGCACGCAGCATCACCGCGTCCAGAATCATGCCGCCGACGTTCTCGAAATAGCCGTCGATGCCATTCGGGCAGGCCGCCTTCAGCGCGGCCGACAGGCTCTTGACGTCACGGTGCTGCTTGTAGTCGATGCACTCGTCAAAGCCCAGCTCCTCGACCACCTGGCGGCATTTGTCCGGGCCGCCGGCGATGCCCACCGCACGGGCGCCGCGCACCTTGGCCAGCTGGCCCACCGCGCCACCGACCGCACCGCTGGCAGCGCTGACGACGACGGTCTCTCCGGCCTTGGGGTTGATGATCTTGACCAGGCCATACCAGCCGGTCACGCCGGGCATGCCTACCGCGCCCAGATAGGCCGACAGCGGGATGTGGCTGGTGTCCACCTTCTGCAGCACGCCGCGCTGGCTGGCGTCGACCAGCTGGTACTCCTGCCAGCCGCCCATGCCGACCACCTTGTCGCCGGGCTTGAAGGCGGCGTTCTTCGACTCGACCACCTCGCCGACCGTGCCGCCAATCATCACCTCGTTCAGCGGCTGCGGCTGGGCATAGCTCTTGCCCTCGTTCATGCGGCCGCGCATATAGGGGTCCAGGCTCAGGTAGTGGTTGCGCACCAGCACCTGGCCCTCGGCCAGCGCCGGCAGCGCCACCTCGACCAGCTTGAAGTTGTCGGTGCTCGGCTCGCCCTGCGGGCGCGACGCGAGTTGAATCTGGCGGTTGATGGTCATGGCGGGCTCCTCGAATGCAAGAGCGCCGATTGAATCACGGACGCTCGGACCTCGGGCGTCTCATGGGTGACAAAAAAGAACGGTCGTTCGATTCCGCTCAAGCGGCCGCATAGGGCTCGCGCAGGCGCTCGCCCTCGTCGATGCGCAGGCGCCGCCCCAGCGCCGGAAAGGCGCGCTGGGCGCAGCCCTGGCGCTCGCAGAGCTTGCAGCCAGGGCCTATCGGCGTGGCGCTGTCCGGGTCGCTCAGATCCAGGCCCTGGGCATAGACCAGCTGGGCCGCGTGGCGGATGTCCACACCCAGGCCGATCGAGAAGCTGCGCGCTGGTGAACGGTAGCCGCCGCTCTGGCGGCGCTCGCTGCGCGCAATCCACAGATAGCGGCGGCCATCGGGCATCGCGGCCAGCTGGGTCAAGACCTGAGCCGGCTGGGCAAAGGCTTCGTAGACCGTCCACAGCGGGCAGGTGCCGCCGCTGCGCGAGAAATGGAAATCGGTGGCCGACTGGCGCTTGGAGATATTGCCGGCGCGGTCGACCCGCACAAAGAAAAACGGCAGGCCGCGTGCCTGCGGGCGCTGCAGGGTCGAGAGCCGGTGGCAGACGGTCTCGAAGCTGACGCCAAAGCGCTGGGCCAGCAGCGCGATGTCGTAGCGCAGCGCCTGGGCCGCCGCCAGGAAGCGGCCATAGGGCAGGACCAGGGCGCCGGCGTAATAGCTGGCCAGGCCGATGCGGGCCAGGGCCTTGGCCTCGCCACTGGCGAAGCGGCCCTCATCGGCGGTCGCCTGTATCAGCGACTCGGCCTCCAGATAAGCCAGCTGGGTGGCCAGCTGGAAGGCGCGCTGGCCGGGTGTCGCGCCGTCGCCGAGCTGCAGCAGGCGCCGGGCCGGCTCGTAGCGGCGCACTGGCGCCTGCTCGGCGCTCAGGGTCTGGACGCTGACGCGGTGCCGCGTCGCCAGGCGCGCTTCCAGCAGCGCCGCCAGGTCGGCGCCCGGCGGCCCCTCGGCCAGCAGCTGTTCATGGCAGGCCTCGGCGGCCTCGTCAAGCGCGGCCATGTAGTTGTGACGTGCATAGAAGAAATCGCGCACCGCCTCATGCGGCTGCTGGCCCGGCAGCTGCTCCTCGCCGCGCTCGCCGAGGCCGACGGCCAGCGTGGCGATGCGCTCCTCGGCGGCCCGGGCCCGGCCATGCAGCCGTATCAGCAACTGCGACAGCCCCGGCATCTGCTGCGCCAGCGTGCGCAACTCGGCATCCGGCACCCCTTCCGGCAGGGCGGTCTCGGCCACGATCTCGTGCAGCTGCGCGGTCAGGCGCGCCTCGTCGTCCTCGGAGAAGAACTGCAGATCCACGCCCAGCGCCGACTGCAGGCGCAGCAGCACCGGCACGGTCAGCGGGCGCTGGTTGTTCTCCAGCTGGTTCAGATAGCTGGGCGACAGCGCCAGCGCCTGGGCCAGCGCCGCCTGGGTCAGGCCGCGCTGCTCGCGCAGCGTCTTCAGCTTCACACCGAGAAAGGTCTTGCGCACCGTCATTCACCTTCGCAAACATTGCAAATTTAGCCAGATCACATCGCAAACATTGGCCAGTTCAGCTCTTGTTGCCAGCATACCCAAATGCAAATATTGCGAATATCAAAACCCCGGAATCCCCCATGAATGACTGGATCAGCGGCCTGGCTGCAACACCGACCAAGGCACTGCGACTGACCGAGTTGGTGCTGCCGGCCCAGGCCAACCACTACGGCACGCTGTTCGGCCCGCAGGCCCTGGCCCTGCTGGGCAAGACCGCCTACCTCGCAGCGGCCGGTTTCGCGCAGCAGGCGGTCGTGATGGCCGGCGCCTCGCGCATCGACTTCATCGCCCCGGTGCCGGTGGGCGCCCTGCTGCATCTGCATGCCCGGGTCAGCCGGGTCGGCCGCAGCTCGCTGACGGTCGAGGTACGGGCCGCGCTGGACGCGGCACCGGGCACGCGGCCCGGCGAGGTGCTGCGCGGCAGCTTCGAGATGGTGGCCGTGGATGCGCAGGGCCGCCCCAGCGCGCTGCGGGCCCGGCAGCGGCAAGCGGTGCCGGAAGCCCTGACGCGCTGAGGACGGGGCGCGCAGCCAGAGCCCGCCGGTGCGGCGACCCTGTCGAGGCAGCCGCTGCGTTCAAGACAGCGCCGCCGCCGATCGACACCATGGGCGCTCCTGAACCCTGTGGAGCGTCCTGTGAATTTTCTGTTGCTCAAGCGGATCTATGCACCGCTGATGCTGATCGGCTGGAATGCCGCCGCGCTGACCCTGGTGATGCGGGGCGGGCCCGGCATCGCGCTGCTGCCCCTGCTGCTCGGCGCGGTGGCCTGCTCCTTTCTTGCCGAGCGCTGGATCCCTTATGAGCCGCGCTGGAACCAGGCGCATGGCGACCGCTGGCGCGACACCGCCCATGCCCTGGTGAACGAGGGCCTGAGCCTGATGGGCGTGCTGGCCATTCCGCTGCTGGCCGCGCTTCGGCCGTGGCCCTCGATATGGCCGACGGACTGGCCGCTGGCCCTGCAATGGCTGCTGGCCCTGCTGGTGGCCGATGCCGGCATCACGCTGACGCATTGGGCCAGCCACCGCCTGCCGTGGCTGTGGCGCTTTCATGCGGTTCATCATTCGGTCGAGCGTCTGTACGGCTTCAACGGGCTGATGAAGCACCCGGTGCATCTGGCCATCGAAACCGCGGCCGGCACGGCGCCGCTGTTGCTGCTGGGCATGCCTCAGCAGGTGGCGGCCTTGCTGGCCTTCTCGGTGGCGCTGCAATTGCTGCTGCAGCATGCCAATGTCGATATGCGCATCGGCGCGCTGCGACACCTGCTGGCGCTGGCGCCGGTGCACCGCTTTCACCATCTCAAATGGGTCGGGACCGGCGATGTGAACTTCGGCCTGTTCACGACGCTGTGGGACCGCCTGCTGGGCAGCGCCCACGACGAGCCGGGCCGCCGCTTCCGGCCCGGGGACTTCGGCATCGGCACCGCGCCCGACTATCCGAAAAGCTATCTGGCGCAGCTGCTGGCGCCCTGGCGCTAGGCCCGGATCTGCGAGGCCGTGACGCCGAACATCGCCTTCAGCGTGCGGGCCAGATGGGCGGCATCGGCAAAGCCGGCCTGATGGGCCGCCGCCGTGGCGCCCTGCCCGGCGGCCAGGGCCTGGCCGGCCAGCCGCAGCCGGCGCCACAGCACATAGCGCTTGAAGGGCAGACCCGATGCCTGCGCGAAGCGATGGCGCAGATGCTCGCTCGACAAGCCCATATACGCGGCCAGATCGCCCAGCGCCAGCCGACCGTCGCCCAGGCGCTGCTCGATGAAGCCGCAGGCGCGCGCCAACCATTCGCCATCGGCGCGATCGGCGCCATCGGGCTCGCGCCGGACCAACCAGCGCTGCCAGAAGGAGGCTTGCTGGGTCGGCGTTGCCGGCTCGCTCAGGCACAGCGCATGGGCCAGCGCCGTCTCGAAGCCGGCCGGCAGAATCGATTGGGCCAGCACCTGGCTGGCCGGCACCCAGGGCTCCAGAAACACCAGGGTCACATCAGCGCCCAGGGGCAGGCGATGCCATTGCATCGGTTCGATCAGCACGCAGGCCGCTTCGCAACGCCGGCCGTGCCGGTCCTCCACCATCGCCAGGCCTTGCCGGGGCAGCACCGCCTGCGCCGCCGTGTGCCGGTGCAGCAGGCTGTCACCGGCCACGCCACGCCAGACCGCGCAGGCCGGGGCAATCGCCAGCCCACCCTGCCAATGCTGCGGCCGCCGCGATGCGCTGCCCTCCCTAATCACAGCAGACTCACGCCCGGCAGGTTCAGCAGCGAGGTCTCGCGCATGATGCGCACGAAGTCCGCGAGAAAGGGTTTGCGGGCCAGGGCCTCGGTGCTGACCGCATAGAGCCTGCCGGTCAGCCCGGCCTCGCCGATGCGCTGGCGCGCCAGATAGCCGCGCGCCAGATAGCTCTCGACCGCCCACAGCGGCAGCGCCGCCAGGCCGCGGCCGCTGGCCACCAGCTGCAGCATCGCCACGGTCAGCTCGGTGCTGCGCCGCGGCGGCGTCACGCCGGCCGGGGCCAGCACGCGCCGCACCAGGTCCAGCATCTCGTCGGGCACCGGGTAGGTGATCAGCGTGTGCGGCGCGAAGTCCTGCGCCTCCAGCCAGGGCCGGGCCAGCAGCTCATGGCCCTTGGGCAAGAGGGCCACGATCTCGAAGCTGAACAGCGGATGCACGGCCACGCCTGACTCGTCGGCATCGACCTCGGAGACGATGGCCAGCTCGGCGCGGTCCTGATGCAGCAGGCCCACCGGGTCGGCATGGAAGCCCGAGACGATATCGAGCTCGACCTCGGGCCAGCGGGCGCGGAAGGCGTCCATCGCCGGCATCAGCCAGTCGAAGCAGGTATGGCATTCGACCGCGATGCGCAGCGTGCCGGCCGAGCCGTCCACCAGACGCCGCACCTCCCGCTCGGCCTCGTCGACCAGGGGCAGCACCGCATCGGCCAGGCGCAGCAGGCGCTGGCCGGCCGCGCCAAAGACCAGCGGGCTGGACTTGCGCTCGAACAGGCCGATGCCGTAGTGCGCCTCCAGGCCCTTCAGCTGATGCGACAGCGCCGACTGGGTCAGGTTCAGCAGCTGGGCCGCGCGCGACAGATTGCCGGCCTCGCGCAGGGCCAGCAGGGTCTTCAGATGGCGCAGTTCAAGCAGCGAGTTCATGGCCTGGTGCATGAATGACATTCAGAGTCATCACAAGAAAGTTTCGTTTGAATCATAGAGCCGGTTTGCCGATGATGACGAATCAAATTCACCGTCACCACAAATAACATGATCAAGACTCATATTCTCGGCTTTCCGCGCATGGGCGCGCAGCGCGAGCTGAAGCAGGCGCTGGAGCGGCATTGGCGCGGCGAGATCGATGCGCAGGCGCTGGAAGCCACCGGCCGGGCCTTGCGCCAGCGGCATTGGGCGCTGCAGATCAAGGCCGGCCTGGCCTTTGTGACGGTGGGCGACTTCGCCTACTACGACCAGATCGCCAACCATATCCAGCTGTTCGGCTGCGAGCCGGCGCGCTTCGGCTTCTCGGGGCAGGAGGCGCCGCTGCAGCGCTATTTCACGATGGCGCGCGGCATCGCGCCGACCCAGGGCCACGAGGGCTGCACCCACGCCCCGGCCGAGACCTTCGCGCTGGAGATGACCAAATGGTTCGACAGCAACTACCACTACCTGGTGCCCGAGTTCGATGCCCAGACCCGGTTCAGCCTGCAGGCCGAGCGATTGCTGGCCGAGGTCGACGAGGCGATCGCGCTGCCGGCGGCGGTCAAGGTCGTGCTGCTGGGCCCCGTCAGCCTGCTGTGGCTGGGCAAGTCCAAGCAGGCCGGCTTCGATCGCCTGGACCTGCTGGAGCGCCTGCTGCCGGCCTATGCCGAGCTGCTGAACCGGCTGGCGGCGCGCGGCGTCAGCTGGGTGCAGCTGGACGAGCCGGTGCTGGGGCTGGATCTGGACCAGCCCTGGCAGGACGCGCTGCGCCGGGCCTATGAGGCGCTGGCGCGCAGCGAGCAGCAGATCCTGCTGGCGAGCTACTTCTCGCCGCTGCAGAGCAATCTGGCGCTGGCCTGCGAGCTGCCGGTGGCCGGCCTGCATATCGATGCGGTGCGCGCGCCCGAGGAGGTCTTCGCGGTGGCGCGCCAACTGCCGCGCGAGCGCGAGCTGTCGGTAGGCATCATCGACGGCCGCAATATCTGGCGCAGCAATCTCGATCAGGCCCTGGCCCTGCTGCGCGAGCTCAAGGAGCTGCGCGGCGGCCGGCTCTGGATCGCGCCGTCCTGCTCGCTGCTGCATGTGCCCTTCAGCCTGCGCGAGGATGCCGCGCTCGACCCCGAGCTGCAGAGCTGGCTGGCCGGCGCGGTCGAGAAGCTCGATGAGCTGCGCGTGCTGGAGCGCGCGCTCTGGGGCGACCAGGCCAGTGTCGCCGCCGAGCTGGCCGATGCCCGCGCGGCCCTGGCGGCGCGCCA
>NZ_JAQOWX010000086.1:0-26044 GCF_028462495.1 Paucibacter sp. XJ19-41 | reverse complement strand
GCCGGCGTGTCGAAGTAGGCCGCCTGCAGGCGCTGGCGCCGTGCCGGCGGGTTGGCACCACCGGCCACCCAGCGCCGCAGCGCCTCGCGCCGGGCGGCCGGGACCTGGAATTTGAGTTCGATTTCGTTCATGGCTTGCTTGCTCGCTATTTGCTCGAATCATGCAACAAACAATCGACTGGCACGCTGTTTATCGATTGATTCGGCGCAAATACAGTTCATCCCATCGCAACACAGCTCCCCACAGGACACCCCATGAAGCATCTGCCCTCCTTCCTGAAGCACCTCGGCCTCGTCGCCGCCCTGGGCCTGTCGGCCGCGACCGCCGGCGCCCAAACCGAGCCCGCCCCGCTGGAGCTGAAGGTCATCAACCACGGCCCGGCCAGCTTCCATGTCAACTCGGTGCTGGTGCTGGGCGCCAAGGAAGCCCTGCTGCTGGACGCCGGTTTCACCCGCGCCGATGCGCTGCGGGTGGCCGCCGCCGTGCTGGACAGCGGCAAGACCCTGTCCACCATCTATGTCTCGGCCGCCGACCCCGACTATTACTTCGGGCTGGAAGTGCTAAAGCAGGAATTCCCGGCCGCCCGCATCGTCACCGCCGCACCGACGCTGAAGAAGATCGAGGCCTCGCTGCCGACCAAGCTCAAGGTCTGGGGTCCGCGCCTGGGCGCCAATGCGCCGCGCCAGCCGGTGATTCCCGAGCTGATGAGCGGCACCACGCTGAGCCTGGAAGGCCGGACCCTGGAGGTGCGTGGCCTCTCCGACGCGCTGGCGCACCGCAGCTATGTCTGGATCCCCTCGCTGAAGGCCGTGGTCGGCGGCGTCAACAGCTTCGGCGGCCTGCATGCCTGGACGGCCGACACCCAGAGCGTCGCCGAGCGCGCCGCCTGGGTCGCCAAGATCGACGAGCAGCTCGCGCTGCAGCCGGCCGTGGTCGTGCCCGGCCATATGCTTCCCGGCACGGCGCAGGATGCCTCGGTGCTGCGCTACACCCGCGACTATCTGCAGCGCTTCGAGACCGAGCTGCCGCGCGCCGCCAACGCCGCTGCGCTGATCACGACGATGCAGGCCGCCTATCCGCAGGCCGGCCTGGGCATCGCGCTGGACATCGGCGCCAAAGTCAACAAAGGCGAGATGAAATGGTGAGCGGGAGCGGCGCTGCCCTGCTGCACTACGTCTATGACCCGCTGTGCGGCTGGTGCTACGGCGCCGCGCCGCTGGTCCATGCGGCCAGCGAGCTGGCCGGCTTGCGCTTGCATGGCGGCGGCATGTTTGCCGGCGCCGCCCGGCGGCCGGTGACGCCCGAGCTGCGCGCCTATGTCGGCCCGCACGACCGGCGCATCGCCGAGCTCAGCGGCCAGCCCTTCGGCAGCGCCTATACCGACGGCCTGCTGAGGGATCCGGACGCGATGCTGGATTCCGAACCGCCCATCACTGCCGTGCTGGCTGCCACCGAGCTGGCCGGTGCCCACGCGGCGCTGGCCCTGCTGGAGCGAGCCCAGCGGGCCCACTACGTCGAAGGCCGGCGCATCGCCGAGCCCGGCGTGCTGCGCAGCCTGGCGGTCGAGCTGGGGCTGGACGGCCCGGCCTTCGACGCCGCCTACCAGCGGCAGGCCGGCCCGGCCACCCAAGCCCATCTGCAGGCCTCGCGCCAGCTGCTGCAGCAATCCGGCGGCCAGGGCTTTCCGACCCTGCTGCTGCAGAACGCAGACGGCCGCACCCGCCGACTGGACATCGGCCGCTTCCATGGCCAGCGCCTGGCCTGGCTGGCGTATCTGCGGCAGGCGCTGCAGGGCTGAGGCTCCCCCGCGCCCCTCCCGGCTTGACCGGGCCGGGCCGGCGGGCGCAGCATCGCGCCATGCCGGCCCTCCCCGCCTCCGCCCCGCCCTGGCGCGATGCCAAGCGCTGGTGGTGGCTGCTGTCACCGGCGCTGCCGGGCCTGATCTGGCTGAACCTGCTGCGCTTTGTCGAGACCGGACAGGTCTTCTGGCTGTGGCTGTCGCCGGCCGTGATGTATGGGCTGATTCCCTTGCTGGACGCGCTGCTGGGCCCCGATCGCAGCAGCCCGCCGGAGTCGGCGGTGCCGGGTCTTGAGCGCCAGCTCTGGTACCGCGCCATCGTCGTCGCCTTCGTGCCGCTGCAGTACGGCATGACGATTTACGGCGCCTGGATCGCCGCGAGCCAGGCGCTGACACCGCTGGGCTGGATAGGCCTGATCCTCAGCGTCGGCGGCATCAACGGCATCGCGATCAACACCGCCCATGAGCTGGGCCACAAACATCCGGCCTGGGAGCGCTGGCTGGCGCGCATCGCGCTGGCGCCGGTCGCCTACGGGCATTTCTATATCGAGCACAACCGCGGCCACCACCGCCGCGTCGCCACGCCCGAAGACCCGGCCAGCGCGCGTCTGGGCGAGAGCTTCTGGGTCTTTCTGCCGCGCACGATGGGGGGCAGCCTGCGGTCGGCCTGGGCGCTGGAACGCGCCCGCCTGGCCGGCCGGGGCCTGGGCGTCTGGCATTGGCGCAATGAATGCCTGCAGGCCTGGGCGATGACAGCGCTGCTCTACGGCGTGCTGGCCGCCTGGCTGGGCCCGGGCGTGCTGGCCTTCCTGGCGGTTCAGGCCTTTTACGGCGCCTCGCTGCTGGAGGTCGTCAACTACATCGAGCACTACGGCTTGCTGCGCCCGCCCGGGCCGGACGGCCGGCCGCTACGCTGCCGGCCCGAGCACTCGTGGAATTCCAGCCACCGGGTGTCCAACCTCTTTCTCTACCAGTTGCAGCGCCACAGCGACCACCATGCGAACCCGGCACGCCGCTACCAGGCGCTGCGCCATGTCGAGCAGGCGCCGCAGCTGCCCTCCGGCTATGCGGCCATGCTGCTGCTGGCCTATCTGCCGCCGCTGTGGTTTCGGGTGATGGATGAACGGGTGATGCGCCACTATGGCGGCGTGCTGGAGCGGGCCAATCTGCAGCCGGGCCGCGAGGCGGCGCTGCGCTCGCGCTTTCCTCAGCCGCCCTTGGCCACCTTGGCGAAGAAGTCGTAGATCGCCTGATCGCCCATCTGGCGCGCATTCGAGAGCTCACCAGCCTTGGTGGCATAGATCGGTTTGCCCTCGGACGACAGCAGGGCCACCGCCGGGATGCCCTTCTTCAGCACCACGCCATAGGCTTCGGCGATATCGGTGTTCTTCGTGAAACGGCCCACATCGACCTTGACCACCCGGAAATTCTGGGCCATCAGCGCTGCGGCAGCGCCGCTCTTGAACGCCATGTCCAACACCTTGCAGTCGCCGCACCAGTTGGCGCCAAACACCACCAACACCGGCAGCTTGGCGCGCTGCGCCTCGGCCAGCGTCGTGGCGATCTCGGTCTTGGCGTCGGCCGCCTCGTCATAAGGGCCGGGGCTGGCCATGGCCACCGAGGCGGCGGCCAGCAGGATCAGGGCAAGGGTCTTGCGCAAGATGGGTTCTCCTCGAGAGGTGGCGCCGAGAATATCAGGGCCGCAGCAGCTCCAGCCGCAACTCGCCGGTGTCGGTACGCCCCACCTGGCGCCAGCCGCGCCGCTCATAAAAGCCCAGCGCACGCGTGCCCGGCCCGGTGGTCAGCCACAGGATGTCCAGGCCCTGGGCCCACAGCCAGTCGATCATGGCCTCGTGCAGCCGTGCGCCATAGCCCCGGCCCTCGGCTTCGGGGGCGACGAACAAGGCCCAGATATTGCCGGTCTGCGCATTGCCGATCGCGAAAGCCTGCACCACGCCGGCCTCGTCCTCGACCACCCAGCCGCGCCCCGTGACCTCGATCTCGGCGCGCACCTCCTCGTCGCTGATGCGTCCCGGCGCCAGCGTGTTCTCGCGCACCGCGTAGCGCACCCGCCACAGCGCCGGAATGTCCGATACGAGCGCCTGGCGCAGCGATCCGGTGTTCGCGCTCATTGGCACTCCTGCATCAGGGGTCGGGTCTTGCTCATGGGCTGGCGGCAGCGAAACGATGCCCGATGGTGCGGGACGGCCGGGCCGGTGTAAAGCCCGGCGAACAAGGTCTTGCGCCGCCGGCCGGCTTCAGGCCACGGCCGATCTCTAGAACAGCCGGTACCAGAACAGCGCCAGTTCGTCGGCGGCGCCCGGCAGGGCCCGGTACAGGCCGCCGTCAAAGCCCATCAGCACAAAGCCGCAGCGCTCATACAGACGGCAGGCGGCAACATTGCTGTCCTGGGTTTCCAGCATCAGGCCGGCCAGGCCCTCGGCCCGGGCCCAGGCGACGGCATCGCTGATCAGCGCGGTGGCCGCGCCCGAGCGGCGCCAGGCCCTGTCGACCACCAGGTTGTCGATCACCGCCAGGCCGTTCCAGCCGCGCGACAGATCGATGCGACCGATCGCCTGCTCGCCGCTGTAGGCAAGCCGTATCAGGTCCGACGGCCCATCGTCCGGCTCGTCGGCATAGGATTTCTCGTAAGCCTGTTCAAGCGCCTGTATCCGGTAACCGAGCCGGCCGTCCTGCAGACTCGGCACCAGTCTTTGCGAGACGCGAAAACTGCCATCGAACTGCAGGGCGGCCTCGGGCGCCTCGTGGCTCACCGTGATGATGCGCAGCATCGAATTCATCTCTTGTCGCTCGGCAGTCAAAAACGTGGGTCCAGCAGCGCCGGCAGCACCAGCTCCTTGACGAAGGACGCATCCGACAGGCTCAGCAGCGCCCGGGTCAGCAGCAACACATCATGCACTGGCACCAGCTGGCCCGCGCCACGCGCGGCCGCCTCGGCCACCGGTCGGTCCAGTGCGTCCTCGGTATTGAGATAGCCCAGCTGCAGGCAGGTGACGGCCAGGCGCTGTGCCCGGAAGCCCTCGCGCAAGGCCTCGGCAATGCCACGCAGCGCATGTTTGGAGGCGCCGAAGCTCACCTCGGGTCGGCCGCTGCCGGGCAGGCCCGAGGTGGAGCCGGTCAGGATGATGTGGGGCTTGGCCGCGCTCAGCAGCCGGGGCAGCAGACGCTTGAGCAAAAGGATGGCCGCGACCGTGTTGGTGTTCAGCAGCTCAATCAGCGCTGCGTCCTCGTCGGCCAGGAAGTCGTAGTCCTCGCCGAAGGCACGCGACTCCCAGAGCCCCAGGTTGTAGATGATCACGTCCAGCGCCGCCGGGCACTGGGCCTCGATCGCATCGACCGCCGCGCGCGGATCGGACAGATCGGCGACGATCCAGTCCTGCGTCACCCCAGGTCCCCCACTCAACGCCGCCGGCCGCGAGCGCGACACGCCGATCACGGTATCGCCGTCCTGACCCAGGCCCTCGACAAAGGCGCGCCCCAGCCCTTTGCTGGCGCCGACCACAAGAATTTTCATGCGGCGATTGTAGAAATCCCACCTCGCCGGACGGGCGACGGACGCACGGTCGTCGCCGCGACGCCCTACTGGGATATCAGCGTGTTCTGATCATGGACCAGCTTCCAACCGTCCGCCTCCTTGCTGAACACCAGGCTCAGCAGATAGCGCAGCCGGTACTCGGCGCCCTGCGCGTCCTTGTCGCGGTAATCCACCTCCAGCACCGCCACACCGGTGTGGGCGTTCGCGCTTGAACTGACGATGCGGTAGGACCAGTGCCAATCGCCGTCGGCCAGCCAAGCCCTCAGCGCCTTCCTGAAGTCGGCGCTCGAGACCGTGAGCCGGCCGTTGGGCCGCACAAAGCTCAGCGTCGGCGCGGTGGTGAGCGTGGCCTCGAAGGCGGCCCAGTCGCGGCGGTCGATCGCCGAGAGGTGCTCGCTCAGCGCCGCCTCGAAGGTCGCCGAGCCGGCCGGCGCCCAGCCCGGCAGCGCCAGCAGCAGGCCAGCGGCCAGACGGTGCCAGCAGCGCGATGTTCTGAGAGACCTCATGCGGACTGCGGCGGCGCCTGCGCCGGCAGCGACAGCTGGTTCTCGGGCGATCCCGGGATGGTGGGCAGCTCGGCCAGCCAGGGCATGGCCGAGTGCTGCCAGATCTGCACGGCGGGCTTGAGCTGGGCGCGTTGCTCGACGCAGCCCAGGCGGATGATGACCGAGGCCGGGTTCTCGAGTGCGCTGCCATAGAGCGGCGTGCCGCACTCCGGACAGAAGACCTGGGCGCGGCGCGCGCCGCTCTGCGCCACTTTGACATAGGTCCTGGGCTGGCCGCGCAGCACGAAGCTGGCGATGGGCGCGGCCACCACGGCGCGCAGCGGCGCGCCGGACAGGACCTGGCAGTCCGCGCAGTGGCAGATCATCACCCGCGAGGGATCGATCTCGGCGCTGAAGGAGATCGCGCCGCAGTGGCAGGCACCGTTGATATGCATCGGTGATGACCTTTCTCGCTACTTGGGCTGCCGCCCGTAGCGTATCGACTGGACCACGCCGGCCCGGAAGCGGACCGTGGCCATCAGATTGCCAGGCCCCCGGTCGTACAACCACTCCTCGATCGGCTGGCAGGGCACATGGGCCCCGGCGATCGGCGCCGGCACCGGATTGGCGGTGCCGGCGTAGTACACCGGTTCGCAATAGGCGTCGGAGAGCAGGGGCCGGCCGCATTTGTGCAGCACCGAGAGCTTGGAGTCGCCTTCCGCCGTGCTGGCCCCCTCGCAACGCAGGGATTCGGCCTGTGCACTGGGCACCGGGCCGACCAGCGAGAGGAAAAGGAGGATCAGGACGATGCGAGAAATACCCATGCTGTGCTCCCGGACAGGTTCTCAGGCCCCGCGCTTGGCCGCCTGCAGCGCCAGCGGCAGGTAGTCGGCCAGCCGCTTGCTCTGCAGATCGGACAGGGTGCGCAGCTTGATGTGCCGACGCCCCTTGCCCGCGCCTTCCAGATGACCGAAGACATCCGCGATGCCCGCGCCCCTGCCGAACTCGACCGAGACATGTGCTTGGTAGGCAAAGACGCCACAGAACTGAATACCCGATGAGAACAGGATGCCGCCGTACTTGAGCTCTTCCGCAAAAGGCTGGCACTGCGCCCTCACCAGGCCACGAACCGCTTCAACGATCTGATAGCGCTCTTCGCTGACAAGCCGGATGTCTTCCAGCAGGGTTTGCACAGATTTGTTGTTTGCCATCTCGGGATCCAGGAAAAGTTGAGTGACAGGGCTAGGCCAGGCCCGTCAGTTCGAACACCCCATCGGCGGCCGGCAGCTCGGTGGCCTCGTGCAAGGGCCGGCGCGCCCGGTCGAACCACAGTTCCAGCCGCCCCCCGCGCTGGCGCAGCAGCGCAAAGCCGTCGCCCGGAAAATCGGCCCAGGCACTGACCGTGCAGCGCAAGACCTGGCCCCCGGGGCCGGGGAAGGTGAAACTCTCGGGCGCGGCGAAGTCCTCGGCATTGGTCACCGCGAAGGGCCAGGGCGTGTAGAGCCCCGAGCTGTGGATGGAATGCAGCCGCACCGGCGCCGGCTCGTCGGCCACCGCCTCGATGCAGGCGGAGACATGGCCCGAGCGATGCTCGTCGCCGGACAGGAAGACCACATCCTGGGCCTGCTGCGCCCACAGCTCGCCGAGCAGCCAGTGCAGCGTGGCCGGATAGCCGCACCAGGCATCGGAGCGCAGCGCGCTGGCCGGATGCTCGGCACTGCTGCGACGGCGCGGCAGCAGCAGGGAGCCGCTGAGCACAAAGCGCGGCCGGCCTGGCGTGGCCGCCAGCCAGGCGCTCAAGGCCTCGCGCTGCGGCCGCTCCAGCAGCTGGGCCTCGGCCAGCAGGTCGACACGGCGCGGCCCGCGCTCGGTGCGCGAGTCGGCCATGAAAAAGGCCGCACCGCGCCAGTCGAAGCTGTGCCAGAACAGGCCATGCGGCGCACGCCGGGTCGGCGCGGCGTCCCAGCGATGGGTCCAGGCGGCCTGGGTGGCGCGCTTGAAGAAGCGGCCCGCATCACGGCCGCCTGGTGAGGCGGGATCGGCGACCGGCTCCCAGTTGTCCTGGATCTCGTGATCGTCGGGCATGTGGACGATGCGCTCCAGGCTGGACGGCAGATGCCGCATCAGGCCGGCCTTGAAGTGCTGATAGGGCAAGGCGTGCCGCTCCACGCTGTTGACCGGGTCGAAGAAGCCGCCGCTGGCATCGGCATAGACCTGGTCGCCGGCCAGCAGCAGCAGCGAGACCTCGGCGCCGGCCGCCGGGCCGCGCGTGAAGGCAAGCAGGCGCGCCAGCGAGGCCTCGGCGGGGCTGGCCAGGGACGGGTTCTGCTCGGCGCCGGGGCTGCGGTCCAGCAGGCCCGGCGGGTACTGGCAGGCGGCCAACACCAGGCTCAGGCCCTCGCCCGCCTGATCGCCAGCCGGCCGGCGCAGCAGGGCATGGCGCAGCTCAAGCGCCGGCACCGCCAGCGCCTCGGCCAGGCTGCGCGCGATCGCCGCGTCGGCATCGACATCGTCGGGCTCCAGATGGCCCTCGTGGCTTTGCGCACGCAGATCGGCATAGACCAGCAGGCACAGCAGGCCGGCGTCGGGAGCGTCCGGCAGCCAGGCCAGCGGCAGCTCGCTGCGCAGCGGCGTGCCGGGGTCGCCGGACTCCGGCCTCACAAAGGGCAGCCGGTGCGCCGGCCCGAGCGCCTGGGCGCCGTGCGCCTCGCTCCAGCGCACCGGCAGCCAAGCCCAGCAGCGCGGCCAGCCGAGCTCGGGGCGCAACTGGGTCAGCACATGCAGATGGATGCCGTCATCGGCGGCCGCGCGCTCCAGGCGCGTCAGCGGCGGAAAGGCGCAGAAGGTCTTGGACTCGAAGCGGCGCAGATCCACGTCAGTCTTCCTTCAGGAAAGCGATGATGTGCGGAAACACCCGGGTGCCGGCATGGCGGCCGATCAGGCAGTCCTGGTGGCCATGGCCGGCAATCATCCGGTAGCGGTAACGGCCGGGGGCCAGGTGTTGATACAGATCGGCGGTCAGCTCGCCGCTCTCGCTTTGGCACAGGCCGTTGTCCTGGCCGTGCACCGACAGCACCGGGAAGGCCTGCAGCAGGGCCAGGCTCTTGGCCATATCGTCCAGATAGAGGCTGGCGCCGGCCCAGTCGGTGATCTCGTTGCTGCGCGCGAAGTTGATGGCCTGGGCCACCGTGTCCATATTCAGCGGGCCGAAATGGTCGTCGATGTAGTCAAACACAGGCTGGTCGACATTGGCAATCGCGAAGTCGCGGCCGTACAGCAGGTCCATGCGGTGGCGGGTCGCGGTCCAGGGTGTCTTGCGCAGGCTCGGGAACGGCGGGTTCTCGATATCGAACTCCTCGTCGGGATAGGGCAGGCTGGCCAGCAGCCGGTCAATCAGCTGGTCCATCAGGCCCTGCGGCCCCTCCGGTCTGAACGCGAAGTCCTGCAGCGGCAAATAGGGCCGCAGATACTGCATCATGAAGGCGCGCAAGGTATTGGTCGGCGAGAAGATCATCTTCGGCGTGACCTGGGAGATCACCAGCCGGCGGATGCTCTGGCGCAGCCGGCTGCGCAGCGCATAAAAGTGCTCGAAGGGCTGCTCGCGCTCCTCCAGCAGAGCCATGTGCAGCATCACCGAGCCCATGCAATGGGCCAGCACATCGAGCTGCAGCTGGCCGGTGGCGCGCAGCACATGGTCGACCGCCAGCGGGATGTCGTTGAACGCCGCCTCCTCGAAGGTCCAGGGCAGGGTCGCCGTGGGCATGCCGGCGCTGGTGCGCATGTCCAGCAGCCAGACGTCATAACCCTGGTCCCACAGCAGCTTGGCCGGGCCGGGCTGCACCGAGTGGTGGGCAAAGGTGGTGCCGCTGGCGCTGTAGCCATGCAGCATCAGCACCGGCCGCGCACCGGGCCAGGCCGCGCGGTAGCGGGTCAGGCGCAGCATGACTGGCGTCTGGTCCTGCACGGCGACCTCGCTCGTGATGGGCTGGCGGCTCAGCCCCGCCTCGCCGCGCCGGCCGGCGGCCAGCTCCTGGATCTCGGGCAGCGGCAGGCCCGGCACCGCGCCGGGCAGGCGCTCGATCACGCGCGGCGGTGGCGCATCGGGCTTGCGGAAGCTCCAGACATGGATGCCAATCATCAGCCGCGCGACAAAGGCCAGCAACGAGCCGATATCGCGGATCGCGCTGGGCGAGTCCTGCGCCTGGGTCAGGCGCAGCAGCGGCACGCGCTGGCGCGCCAGGTAGAACAGGTCCAGTTCGAGCTCGGCCTGCGGGGCATGGCCGACCGGCAGGAAGGGCCCGCTCTCCAGCCGCATCCGGCTCAGCTGCTTCCAGGGATTGCCGCGCCGCGTGTAGCTGATGCGCTTGGCGCCATGCAAGGCGAGCCCGGCCAGGCCGGCGGCCCAGGGCGGCGTGGCCCCGGCCTCGCCGAGCCGCAGGCGGTACTCCATCAGTCGAACCTCGCCGCCATGGCTGGCCAGCGCGCGGGCATTGCGCCACTGCTCGCGCGCCCACTGCCACAGCGGGCGCGGCGCGCGCTCGGGCGCGCGGTTCTGGCTCAGCCGCTCCAGCAGGGCCTGGCCGGCATCGCGCCAGCCGCGGTTGAGGAACCAGGCGCGCAAGGCATTGCAGCGCCGGGTGCGCGCGGCCAGCGGCAGGCGGTGGAAGATGAGCAGCTCGGCGCTGGCCAGCGGCGCCACCCACAGCGCGTCGGCGTCGCTGCGCTCGGCATGCATCCACAGCTTGCCCTGGCCAGTCTGTCCATTGGCCGGGCTGCCGGCCTTGACCACCATCCAGCGGCCCGGCGAATCGGGATCGGGCTGGGCCTCGAACAGGCGCAGCCGGCTCTCGCCGCCCGGTCGGGTCCTGAGCCGCCGCCCGGGGCCGGCGCGCAGCAGTTGCTGCACGGCCACCGGCTCGAACACCAGGGTCAACTCCATGCAGACCACGCCCGAACCCGGCGCGCCGGGCAGGCGCACAAAGCCGCTCATGCGCTCACGGAACTCGGCCATGGTCGGCAGCTGGGGCCGGACCTTGTCGGCCGGCACCTGCCGGTAGACCGGGCGCGGCCCCGGCTTTAGCAGGGCCAGGTCTTGCCCTGGCAGCCCCCATTGCCGCATCAGCGCCTCCAGCGCACGCAGCGCCAGCGCGGTGATGGTCAGCGCCGGATTGATGCCCAGCGCGCTGGGCACGATGGCGCCGTCCAGCACCACCAGATCCTCGTAGACCACGGCACCGGCCCGGCCGCGGTAGACCTGACCCCATTCGTTGACCACGCCCAGCGCGGCATGGTCGGCCATCGCGCAGCCGCCCAGCGGGTGCACGGTCAGCATGGGCCCGCGCGCGCCGCCCAGCAGATGTTCCAGATCGGGCGGCAGCAGCCGCCACAGCGGATTGGCCAGCAAGCGCGCGCCCTGGGTCCGCAGCCGTGCGTCCAGCCAGGCATGGCGCGCGGCCACCCGCGCATCGTCCTTCAGCTCGGGCCAGTGCACCGAGGCCAGGCCCTCGCCCAAAGCGCCGGGCTCAAGCAGGCGCAGCTGGCCCTGGGCGCTGTCCAGGCCCATGATGGCCAGCGGCAGCATGCGCGCCGTGGCCTCGGGGCGGACCGTGTAGGGATCGTCGAACTCGATATCGGCGCCATGGTGGCTGTCGTCGGGGCGGGCCAGGCCGTCCAGGCAATCGGCCAGTGCGAAGCTCTCCTCCCAGGCCCAGCGCAGCGCGCCGGGAATGGCCAGGTCTTGCACAACGAAGTCTTGCTCATCACGCACATCGAGCATCGCGGTAATCGTCGGGCCGACGCCGCGCGCGTTCGGCGCCTGGGTTTCGTCGGCCACCGCATCCAGCGCCTGCGGGGCCTGCACGGCAGCGGCCAGCACATCGCCGTTGCCGGAAAACTGATGACCCAGCCGGTCCGACAGGGCCAGGCCGGCGGCGCGCGAGCGCAGCAGGATCTCGGTCGAGCCCAGGCTGCCGGCCGCCAGCACGACACGGCGGGCGCGCAGCGCGAAGGGTTCGAGCTGGCGGCGGCGCAGGAACTCGTCGGTGTGGTTGACCCGCACGGTCCAGCCACCCGCTTGCAGGCGCTCCAGCCGCAGCACGCTGGCGCCGCTGATCAGGCGCACGCCGCGCTGCCGGGCCTGCAACAGCAGATTGGTGTCCAGCGACGCTTTGGCGCCATGGTTGCAGCCGGTCGCGCAGTCGCCGCAGGCGATGCAGCGGTTCAGATCCAGGCCGGCCGGGCTTTGCGGCTGCTCGTCCAGCGCCACCGTGATCGCCGGCCGGCGCGTGGCCGCGTCGCCAAGCTGCTGCAGCCACAGCGCGCGCTTCGGGCGATAGCTGGCCAGCCGGTCTATCGTGTTGGGCCGCCCCGCGCCGTCCAGGCTGCCCAGCAGGCGCCCGGCACGCTCGTACCAGGCCCTCATCTGCTCAGGGTCCTGGCGCAGCGCCTGCGGCCAGGGCGATTGGCTGAACACCTCGGGCCGCGCCGGCTCCATCACGCCGGCATTGATCAGCGAACCGCCACCCAGGCCGTTGGCCAGCACGACGTTGACATCGGGACCCAGGCGCAGATCGAACAGCCCTTCCCAGCGTCCGNGGCTCCATCACGCCGGCATTGATCAGCGAACCGCCACCCAGGCCGTTGGCCAGCACGACGTTGACATCGGGACCCAGGCGCAGATCGAACAGCCCTTCCCAGCGTCCGGACGGCGTCGCGGCGGCCGGTGTCGCAAAGCGCACATGGCCGGGCAGATCGGCCATGCGCTCGGGGAACTGACCGGCCAGATATTCGCGGCCGCGCTCCAGCACGACGATGCGCTGACCCGGGCAGCGCGACAGCTCGGCGGCCGCGGCCGCGCCACCATAGCCGCTGCCGACGATCAGCACATCGACATCGAAGCCATCCTCGGCGCGCGGCTGCTGCTGCAACTCATGCAGCAGGATCTCCAGCCCTTCGGACAGCCAGCGGCGCGCGATCTCAGGTGGCGGGGCTGGCGGCGCCCCGGGCTTGTCCTTGGCCTGCTGCTGCATCTCTGACTCTCCCTCGTTCCGCCATGGCCGCCTCGATGGCGGTCACCAGTTGTTCTGCCGATACCGGCTTGTGCAATAAGGTCAGGCCCGCCTCGTGGGCCTCGCGCAGGCGCTCGGGCGCGGTGTCGCCGCTGATCAGGATGGCCGGCAGCCCCGGCACCGCCGAGCGCAGCGAGCGCGCGGCGGCAATGCCGTCGTCGCCGCCGCGCAGGCGCAGATCGGCCAGCAGCAGATCGGGCGGGTTGCTGAGGCTCTTGACCATCGCTTCACGGGTGCCGCCGGCCAGCACCACCTCGCAGCCATAGCCGGCCAGCAGGGTCTGCATCGCCAGGCGCACCGGCTCCTCGTCGTCGATCACCAGCACGCGCAGGTTCAAGAGGCTTTGCGCCGCCGCGGTCTGCGCCGTGGCCGGCATGGCCTGCGACTCGGCCGCCGCGATGCTGAGGCTGAAGCAAGACCCGACCCCCAGCTTGGAGTCGACGGCCAGATGCAGGTCCAGCAGATCGACCAGGCGGCTGACGATGGACAGGCCCAGGCCCAGGCCCTTGGCGCGGTCGCGCTCGGGATTGCCGACCTGGTAGAACTCCTCGAAGATATGCGCCATCTCGGCCTCGGCGATGCCGGCGCCGCTGTCATGCACCGCGACGCGCCACAGCTCGCCCTGGCGCTCGGCCGTGATGCGCACGCCGCCAGCCTGGGTGTACTTGATCGCGTTGTCGATCAGATTGCGCACCACCCGCTCCAACAGCATCGGGTCGCTCTCGACATAGGCGCCGCCCGGGCAGTCCAGGCTCAGGCTCAGCCCCTTGCGGGTGGCGGCCGGTGCGAACTCCTGCTGCAGCCGCGCCAGCCAGCTCGACAGCGAGAACACCTCGTTCGTGACCTGCACCACCTGGGCATCGAGCTTGGAGATGTCCAGCAGCGCGTCCATCTGCGAGGCCAGCGAGCGCAGCGCGGTGTTCATGTGCTTGGCGATGTCGGCGCTGGCGGCGTCCAGCGGCCGCATCGTCAGCGCCGCGCCGAACAGCGACAGCGTGTGCATGGGCTGGCGCAGGTCATGGCTGGCCGAGGCGAAGAAGCGGGTCTTGGCGCGGATCGCCGACTCGGCCTGCTGCAGCGCCAGACGCAGCTGCTGATTGCTCTTGAGCTGCTGGGCGCGGATCGTGACCGACTCGACAAAGACCCGGTAGGCGTCGCGGGCCAGGCTCACCAGAATCCAGCCAAAGCCCAGGATCAACGCCCCCAGCACCAGCTCGATCCAGGTCACCGCATGGACGCCGCCGCCGCCGCTGACCCAGGCCAGCGCATTGGCCAGCGTGACCGGGCCGATGAAGACCAGCAGCACCGGCAGGTAGCCGGCGGTGGTCGCCACCGAGCCGGCGCACAGGCCCAGCAGCACAATGGTCTGCACCATGCGCTGGTAGTCCGACAGATAGGGCGCGAAGGCCAGCGAGGCGCTGAACACCACGCCGTTGAGCGCGCTCAAGCCCACCGCCCATTGCAGGCGCCGGCGCACCGGCACCTCGCTGAGTTGCGGCAGCCGCCCCAGCGCCCACCAACGCAGCGCCAGCACCGCAAACACCAGGGCCACCCACAGGCCGGAGAACCAGGGCGAGACCTTGTCGCCGGCCATCAGCGCGATCACCACCGCCGACAGGCCGACCGGATAAGGCACACGCCGGCCCTGCTGGGCCAGCAGCTGCAGCAGCGCGTCGTCGACGCCGACCTGCTCGGGCGCCCGCTCAATCGCCATGGGCGAGCTCCTGATGCCAGTGCGGCAGGCCGGGCCAGCCCTGGGCGGCCAGCAGATACAGGGCCTGGACCCGGTCGCTGACCCCCAGCCGCGCCCACAGCGCCGCGATATCGGCCCGCAGGCCGGTCAGGCTGCGCCCCAGCCGCGCCATCTGCACCGGCTCGGGCAGGCCTTGCAGCAGCAGCTGCAGCAGGCGGCGCTCGGCCGGCGCCAGCTCGGGCGCGCTGGCCGGCTTGGCGCTCAGCAGCATGGGCGGCAGATAGACGCCCAGATCCAGCACCTGCTGCAGCGCCTGCATGCTGCTGCTCGGGTCTATCGTGCCGGGCAGGTAGCCGGCGGCGCCGGCGGCCAGCGCCTCGCGCATCAATTCAGCGTCGGGCACGTCCGACAGCGCCACCAGCACCGCGCCGGCAAAGCGCTGGCGGAGCAGCGGCAGCGCCGCGCAGCGCGCGGGGCCGCTGCAGCCCAGCTTGACCAGGATCAGGTCGGGCTCGTGCTCGAAGGCGGCCGGCAACTGCTCGACGCCGGCCAGCTCCTCCAGCCGGGCGCTCGGGCGCAGCACCTGCAGCAAGACCCGCAAGCCCTGTCGGAACAGTGCTTGGTCAGCGATGATGAGGATGCGCATTCGGTTCGGTCCCTGTCAACGATTCGGCGTGCCGCCTTGTTCTGATTTTTTCGCACGCCGCGCACCATACCACCGGCCCGAGGCCGAGCACAGCGGGCGACTACCGGGCCGGACCGCGCAGCAGGGCTTCGAACTGATCGGCCGGCATCGCCCGATGGAACAGCCAGCCCTGCGCGTCGCCGGCACCCAGGTCCAGCAGGATCTGGCGCTGCACCTCGTTCTCGACGCCCTCGGCCGTCAGCGCCAGCTTCAGGCTGTGGGCCAGTGTGACGATGGTCTGCACGATGGCATGGCTGTCGCTGTCGGGCGTCAGGTCGGCGACGAAGCAGCGGTCGATCTTGAGCCGGTCCAGCGGCAGCGTCTTCAGCTGCCCCAGCGAGGAGTAGCCGGTGCCGAAATCGTCCAGCGCGATATGCACGCCCAGCGCCCGCAGCTCGACCAGCATATGGCGCAGCGCCAGCGTGTTGCCGAACAGGCTCTCGGTGACCTCGATCTCCAGGCAGCCGGGATCCAGCCGGTGGCGCTGCAAGGCCTCGCGCACCAGCGCCGGAACATCGTCCTGCTCGAACTGCCGCACCGACACATTGACCGCCAGCCGCAGTCCCGGTTGCAGGGTCTGCCAGGCCGCCGCCTGCGCGCAGGCCTGGTCCAGCACCCAGGCGCCGATGGGCACGATCAGGCCGGTGGTCTCGGCCACCGGGATGAAGCGGTTGGGAGCCACCGCGCCGAGCACCGGATGCTGCCAGCGCAGCAAGGCCTCGGCACCGAGGATTCGGCCGCTGCGCATCTCGACCACCGGCTGCCAGTGCAGCAGCAGCTCGCGGCGCTCCAGCGCCTGGCGCAGGCCCTGCTCGATGCGCAGCTGCTCGCTGGCCTCCTCGGCCTGCGAATGTTCGTACAAGGCCGCACGGTTGCGGCCGCGCGACTTGGCCTCGTACATCGCCGCATCGGCCGCCTTCAGCAGGGCCTGCGGGCTGGCGACATGCTCGGGCCACAAGGCCACACCGGCGCTGGCCGTGACACAGACCACCTGCGACTGCAGCGAGACCGGCTTGGCGATGGCCTCCAGCAGCTTGGCCGCCAGCGCCAGCGCATCGGCCGCGCGCGTGGCCTGGCTCATCAGCACGACGAACTCGTCGCCGCCCAGCCGGATCGCGACATCCTCGCGGCGCAGCAGGCTTTGCAGGCGTGCGGCCAGCGACTTCAGCAGCTCGTCGCCGCAGTCATGCCCGAGCGTGTCGTTGATGGTCTTGAAACCGTCCAGGTCGATGAAGATCAGGCCCAGCGGCATGCCGCCCGCCACGATATGGGCCTGCAAGGCCTCTTGCAGATGCAGGCGGTTGCCCAGGCCGGTCAGCGGATCGTGCAGGGCCAGATGCTGCAGCTTGAACTGAGCATCGCGGATCTCGCTGATGTCGGAGAAGCTCAGCACATGGTGGCTGGCCTGGCCCTGGGCGTCGAGCACCGCGCACAGATGCTCCAGCGCCGGGAAGGTGCTGCCGTCGCGCCGCATGCAGGTGACCTCGCCCTGGCGCTGCCCGCGCTCCGGCCTGTGATCGCCACGGCGGCGGGCATACAGAAAACCCTCCGGGCAGCGCCCCTGCACCTCGGCCTCGGCCCAGCCGGTCATCGCGCTGAAGGCCGGGTTGCAGCTGAGCACGCGGCAGTCGGCGTCGAGGAAGAGAATCGCCTCGTCGGTGGCGTCGAACACCACCAGCGCCTGGCGCAGCCGCGTCTCGCTCTCGATGCGTTCGGTGACATCGCGCAGCATGCCCATCACCAGGCCCTCGGCCTCGAAGCGGCGCGCATGGATCTCCATCCAGCGCGGCGCGCCCGTCCCGGCCTGCCAGCGGCACACCATGTCCATCGGCCGGCCCTGCTGCAGCAGCTCGTCCAGCGCCTGCCCCGCCGGTGGGTCCAGGCGCTGGCGCAGCTCGGCGAGGCTCAGGGTCTGGCCCAGCGGCGCCAGCTCGCTGCCCAGGCCATGGCCGCTCCAGCGCAGCGCGCCGCCGCCGGCGCTCTCCAGCTCCAGCACCGACAGGCGGGCCGACTCCAGCGCCAGCAGCAGCCGGCGCTCGGCCTTCTCGGTCTTGATCTCCTCGCGGCGCCGCGCCATCGCCATGCAGACGGTGGCATTGAGCTCGCGCAGCTCGAAAGGCTTGAGCAGATAGCCATAGGGCGCGGCCAGCGCCGCGCGCTTGAGGGTCTCCGGTTCACCATAGGCGGTCAGAAAGATCACCGGCACGGCCAGCAGTTCGCGGATCTGGCGCGCCGCATCGATGCCGTCGCTGCCCTGGTCCAGATGGATGTCCATCAGCACCAGATCCGGGGAGGTCGAACTGGCCAGCCTGACCGCCTCGGGCTCGTTGGCCGCAATGCCCACCACCTCGAAGCCCAGCTGCTCCAGTCCGCTGCGCAGGTCCAGCGCGACGATGCGCTCGTCTTCGACGATCTGCACCCGCAGCGGCCGCTCGATGGCATCAAACATCATGGACTCCCTTGATCGTGTCCTGTTCCAGATGCAGGCCGACGCAGGTGCCGGCCCCGCGCCGCAGGGCCAGCCGTGCCCGCGCCTGCTCGGCCAGCAGGGGCAGCAGCTGCAGCCCCAGACCGCGCCCCTGGCCCGGCTCCAGCCCCTCGGGCAGGCCGATGCCATCGTCCAGCACCTCCAGCACCGCAAGCCCGTCGCCGGGCGCCGCGCCGGCCCGCAGCCGGATGCAGACCAGGCCGGCACGGCCGTCCGGGAAGGCATGCTTGATCGCATTCGTGACCAGCTCGTTGACCAGCAGCCCGCAGGGGATGGCCTGCTGCAGCTCCATGCTGAAGCCGCGGTCCGGCGCGTCGACCTCCAGGCGCAGCTTGCTGCCGCCGCCCAGATAGGTGTCGCGCAGCAGGCTGCCGAGCCGGCGCAGATAGGGACCCAGCTCCAGCGCGCTGAAGTCGCGCCGCTCGAACAGCAGCTGGTGCATCAAGGCCATCGAGCGCACGCGGCTCTGGCTGTCGCGCAGCGCCGCCTGCACGCCGGGCTCGGCATTGCGCGACTGCAGGTTCAGCAGGCTGGAGATGACCTGCAGATTGTTCTTGACGCGGTGATGCACCTCGTTGAGCAGCACGGTCTTCTCGGCCAGCGCGCGCTCGATCTCGGTCTGGGCGGCGCGCCGGTCGGTGACATCGCTGATGGTGGCCAGTACCTGCTGGCCCTCGCTGCCGGGCAACGGGTTCAGGCCGATCTCGACCGCGAACTCGCTGCCATCCTTCTTGCGCGCATACAACTCCTGGCGCTTGGCCATATAACGCAGCGCCGGTGCGCGCATGAAACCCGCTACATGGCCGACATGGACCTCGCGCTGGCGCTCCGGCACCAGCTGATGCACGGCCAGGCCGGCCAGCTCGTAGCGGCTGTAGCCGAACATGCCGGCCATGCTCTCGTTGGCCAGCAGCACCCGGCCGCCGGCGTCGATCAAGGCCATGCCGACGGTGGCGCCCTCGAAGACGCGCCGGAAGCGGTCCTCGCTGGCCTGCAGCGCCTGCTCGCTGGCACGCCGCGCGCTGATGTCCATGCCGGACGGCACCAGATGGGTGACGCGGCCCTGGTCATCGAACAGCGGGGCCAGCATGAAGTCCACCGCCATGCGGCTGTCGCCGGCCATGCGGGCGACCACATCGCGGCGCACGGTTTCGCCGGCGGCGGCGCGCTTCACCGCCTCGCGCATCCAGGCCTGCAGCTCGGCATCGTGGGTCCACCAGGGCGTGTCCCAGAACGGCAGGCCGCGCACCTGCTCCAGCGCAATGCCGCCGGCCTCCAGCGGCGCGCGATTGGCCTCCAGCAGAGCGCCCTCGGGGCTGAGTACGCCGACAAAGACAAACAGGCCATCGAGCACGCGGCGCAGGTGCTGCTCGCCGGCGGTCTTGACCCGGCGCTCCAGCGTCAGGTTCAACGCCTGCACCAGCACACCCTGCACCGCACCATCGCGACCGGTGATCGGCAGATAGCTGGCCTCCCACTCGGACAGCTCGCCCGGCAGGCTGGGCACCTCGGCCAGGATGCGCAGGCCCCGCTTGGCCTGCCCGGTTTCCAGCACCTCGCGCAGCAGCGGCAGCAGCGTGGCGGCGGCCTCGGGCAGCACCTCGGCGACGCTGCGCCCCAGATGCTGGGCCACGCTGGGGCCGTTGGCCTCGGCGAGCACACGGTTGATGCGGTGATAGCGCAGCCCGCTGTCCAGCACCGCCAGCCCTATCGGCGCCTCGCTGCCCAGCAGAACGTCCAGGGCCGACGCGCCAAGCGCGGCGGCCGACTGCTCGTCAACCATGGTGCCTCCCTAAGGCATGCTTTGCAGCCTTATAACAAGGCTGGCCGCAAATTGCACGCAGGGGCGGCGGGGCGCACAAATAACTATGCCGGCAAGCCAAAACCCTTGCGGGTCTTGCCATGCCGGCATAGCACTCCTCCCCTCGATCAGCACGCTGAGGTCCAGGCAGCGAGTGATCAAGGAGCAGTATCTGATTCCGCCCCCGGCGCGACTATCCCCCTCAAGAGGGAGATCGGCTCGCAGCCCGCACTCAGGCGATCACCAGGCGCGCCGGCCGGCGCGCCTGGCGCAGCAGATCTTCCAGCAGGCACAGGTAATAGCCCAGCGGCGGCGTGCGCTTGCCCGGGTGCTTGGCCAGATCGTCCCAGCGCCGCAGCTGCAGCGCCGCGCTGGCAAGGGGCTGGGCCAGGAAGATCAGGCGCTCCTCGGGTCGCATGCGGCCACCCTGCAAGGCCAGGCTGTGGCGCGAGGCCGGCGACAGGCCCTGCTCGTAGCGCTCGTCGGTGCTGACCAGGAAACGCTTGGCCTGCACATGCAGACGGATCGGCTCCAGCACCTCGGGGCCGAAGCCGGTGGCCAGCAGGCCCAGCGCGCGGATCTCGTGCTGGTCGTCGCACAGATCGTCGCTCGGCCCGCCGTCCAGCAACTGACCCAGATCGTGCAACAGGGCCGCCGCGACCAAGGCCTGGTCGGCATGCGCCCACTCGGCGAGCTGCGCACATTGCAAGGCATGCTCCAGCGCGCTGACACTCTCGCGGCGCTCTCCGTCGTAGGCACAAGCGCCCCGGCGCATGAACAAGGCTTCGATCTTGGCGATCAGGTCCATCGCGGACTCCCTGCGAAAAACTACAGCAGCCGCCATCTTGCGCAGCGGGCGTGACCGGCGCATGACGCAACCATTCAAAATCACTGAACCCTAGCCTCAAGAGGCATGAACCGCCCTCCCGCTCTGGGCATGCAAACTCCATCCCAAGCTCCCAGACTGAACCGCCATGCCAACAAGCTCACGCCATGCCACACCACCGGCCCGCTACAACGGGCTGGCGATCGCCTTCCACTGGCTGCGGGCCCTGGCCATCGTCGGCGCTTTCGGGGTCGGCCTCTATATGGTCGATCAACCTTTTTCAATGAGCCGACTCAAGCTCTACAACTGGCACAAATGGGCTGGCGTGACGATTCTGAGCCTGTCGGCGCTGCGTCTGCTGTGGCGCCTGCTGCGCCCGGCCCCGGCCGATCTGCCGGCCCCGGCCTGGCAGCGCCGCGCCTCACACTGGGTGCATGGCCTGCTCTATGTCTTGTTCTTCGCGGTGCCCCTGGCCGGCTGGGCCTACAGCTCGGCGGCCGGTTTCCCCATCGTCTGGTTCGGCCTGCTGCCGCTGCCCGATTTCGTTGCCCCCGACAAGGCCCTGGCCGAGACCCTGAAGCAAATCCACAAGCTGCTGGCCTATGGCTTGGCGGCCCTGGTCGTGGCCCATGTGGCGGCCGCGCTGAAGCACCAGTTCCTCGACAAGGATGGCCTGCTGTTGCGCATGCTGCCCGCCCGTTCCTGAACCCCACCCAGAATCCCCAACCATGCGAACCCTTACCACCGCCCTGATTTCCGTCGCTGCCGGCCTGCTCCTGCTGCAGGCGCCGCTGGCCCATGCCCAGGCCAAGCCCGCCCAGCTGCAGGCCGCTCAAAGCGAGCTGAGCTTCACCAGCCGCCAGATGGGCGTGCCGGTCGAGGGTCGTTTCAAGCGCTTCGAGGCCCAGCTGAATTTCGACCCGAAGAAGCCCGAGACCGGCAAGGTCGGCTTCACGATCGACCTGGCCAGCGTCTCGCTGGGCGCGCCCGAGCTGGAGAGCGAGCTGGCCACGGCGCCCTGGTTCGACAGCAAGACGAGGCCGCAGGCCAGCTTCCAGCGCCCGGCCGTCAAGGCCGCCGGCGCGGGTAAGTTCGAGGTGGCCGGCAAGCTGACGCTGAAGGGCCAGACGCGCGACATCGTCGTGCCGATCACGCTGGCCCAGGCCGGCGCGCTGTCCACCGCGACCGGCGGCTTCATCCTGAAGCGCCTGGAGTTCAAGGTCGGCGACGGCGAGTGGAGCGACACCTCCATCGTCGCCAATGACGTGCAGATCAAGTTCAAGCTGGTTTTCAACGGCGTCGCGCCGCTCTGAGGCCCTCAGTTCCCCCACCCTTGCAACCGGAAATCCCATGAAAAAAGCCCTGTTCGCCGCCGCCGTGCTGGCCCTGTCCTCGCTGTCCCAGGCCGAACCCGTCAAGTACGCGATCGACCCGACGCACACCTTCGCCACCTTCGAGATCGGCCATTTCGGCGTCTCGACCAACCGCGGCCGCTTCGACAAGAAGGAAGGCTCGGTCACGCTGGACCGCGCCGCCAAGACCGGCAAGGTCGAGCTGACCCTGGACATCAGCTCGATCAACACCGGCACCGCGCCGTTCAACAAGCATCTGCTGAGCGACGACATCTTCGCGGCCGAGAAGTTCCCGACCGCCACCTTTGTCGGCGACAAGTTCACGTTCAACGGCGACAAGGTCAGCGAAGTGGCCGGCCAGCTGACGCTCAAGGGCAAGACCGGCCCGGTGACGCTGAAGGCCAGCAACTTCGGCTGCTACGACAGCCCGATGCTCAAGCGCGAGGTCTGCGGCGGCGATTTCGAGACCACCATCGACCGCACCCAGTGGGGCGTCGACTACGGCCTGGCCTGGGGCTTCCCGAAGAACGTCAAGCTGGTGATCCAGGTCGAGGCGATCAAGCAGTAAGCCAGGTACATCCGGCAACATCTGTTGCCGGCCGCTAGCGGCGCCCTGTGACAAGATGCCACTTCGCAAGAACTGCGGGTTCCCCCTAAGAGGGGACAGCCAAATACTGGGGAGTTCCCTAGCATGGCCGCGGTCAAAAAGCAGAGGGGGATCCAAATGTTTCAGCAACGGGGCGTTCAATTCGCGGTCATCTTGATGGTGCTGCTGCTTCTTTTCGTCCAGTCCATGTTCTAGCGCGAGGGCGCAGCCGCATCCCGTCAAGGCCCCTGGCTCACCCCAGGGGCCTTGTTCTTTGTCGGGCCGGCATCACCGACTGTCACGGCCCGGTGCAGTTCAGCCCTTCGTCGCGGCACCGCATCGCAGCGCCATCGGCGCCTGCGCGCGGCTTGCGTACAGTGCGGAGCATCAAAAGGTCCACCGATGAACGCTCCTCCCGTCCCCCCACCGCCGCCCGCCGTCAGCGCGCCCACGCCCTACGCCCGTTGGCAAGCCATCTCGTCGGCGCTGATGCGCGGCTTCCATGTCTATGCCAACTGGCTGGTCGGCATCAGCTGGAAGCGCTTTGCCGTGCTGGCGGTGCTGCTGCTGATCGGCACCAATGTGCTGCAGAGCCTGCCGCCGTTCACCTGGCGCATCACCGAGCATGTCGAGGAAACGGCGCCACGCCGCGTACGAGCCAAGCCGCCCGCGGCCCCGGCGCCGCCGGCCGCACCGGTCGAACTGGCCAAGCCGGCGCCGCTGCCCGCCAGCTCGCCCGAAGGCATACGCTACGACGTGACGATAGACGAGCGCGGTGTGCGGGTGATCCCGCGGGTGGCCAGCCGGCCGGCCTCCGGCGCCTCGGCGGCCGAGTCCGGTATCGATCCCAGCCTGCCCTCGATCGACATCAAGCTGCCTCAGTCGGTCAGCCGGGACGATGTGCGCGAGGCGGTGCAGGAGGCCAAGGAAACGCTGCAGCAGGCCGCCCGCGATGCCCAGCAGGCGGTGCGCGACGCCCAGCAGGCCCAGCGCGATGCGGCCGAAGCCGCCCGCGAGGCGCTGAGCAACGAGGCCGACGGGGAGCCCCGGGTGCGCATCCGCACCGTGCGGCTGGGCGACTTCCTGCAGGAGCTGGCGGTATTCCTGGTCGTCGCCTCGGCCATCATCAAGATCACCTACAAGGGCCGCATCCAGGCCGAGGTCAAGGCGGCGGCGGCCACCGAGACGGCCGAGGCCGAGTCGCTGAAGCGCCAGGTCGTCGAGGCGCGGATGGCGGCGATGCAGGCCCAGGTGGAACCGCACTTCCTGTTCAACACCCTGGCCTCGATCGACCACCTGATCGAGACCGATCCGCCGCGCGCCTCGCAGATGCAGAAGAACCTGATCGCGCTGCTGCGCGCCTCGATGCCGACGATGCGCGAGGCCAATGCCAATGGCGGGCGCGACCTGGGCCGCGAGCTGGCCGTGATCCGGCCCTATCTGGAGATCCTGAAGGTGCGCATGGAAGAGCGGCTGCAGACCGAGATCGATGTGCCCGAGGGCCTGCTGTCGGCCGAATTCCCGTCGATGATGATCCAGGGCCTGGTCGAGAACGCGATCAAGCATGGGCTGGAGCCCAAGGCCGAGGGCGGCAAGCTGAGCGTCAGGGCCGAGATCGTGCACGGCAAGCTGGCCGTCACGGTGGCCGACACGGGCCTGGGCTTCGGCCGCGCCGCCACCGCCGGCACCGGCGTGGGCCTGGCCAATATCCGCGAGCGCCTGATGCTGCTGCACGGCCACCGGGCCGGCGTCACCGTCAGCGAGAACCAGCCCTCGGGTACGGTCGTCACGATCACCGTGCCTTATGCCACCTCGCGCAAGCACAGCGATGAAGGAGCCACCGCATGAAGCGCTTTTTCCAATGGATGCTCTTGATGAGCCTGCTGCTGGTGCTGCTGGCCGGGGCCGGCGGCTTCTTCCTCTGGCAGGAGTTCGCCGCCCACCCGGGCGTCAGCGTCAGCATCAACGGCCAGGACCTGGGGCTCGACGAGCTGCATGCTGCACATTGGGGCAGCCTGATGCTCGGCGGCCTGATCGTCACGCTGGTGCTGCTGGTCGTGCTGCCACTGGCCCTGGTGCTGGGCCTGGGGCTGCCGCTGCTGATCGTCGCCGGCCTGCTGGGCCTGGCGCTGCTGGCCTTGCTCAGCATGGGCGGCCTGCTGCTGTCGCCGCTGCTCTTGCTGGGCCTGCTGCTGTGGCTGATGCTGCGCCGCACCCCGGACAAACCCGGAGCCGGCCGCGCTCGCCCCAACCCTTAGCATGGCGGCCATGAGCGAAACCCCCAACTCCCCCCGCGTGCGCGCCGTGCTGGCCGACGATGAACGATTGATGCGCGAGCAGCTGCGCAGCCGGCTGCTGGAAGTCTGGCCCGATCTGGACATCGTCGCCGAGGCCAAAAACGGCCTCGAAGCCGTCGAACTGGTGCGCGAGCACAAGCCCGATCTGGTCTTTCTGGACATCCGCATGCCGGGCCTGACCGGCGTCGATGCGGCGCGCCAGATCGCCCAGCTGCCCGATGCCGGCGACGACGACAGCTGGCTGGTGCCCGAGATCGTCTTCATCACCGCCTACGACCAGTACGCGGTCGAGGCCTTCGAGCAGGGCGTGGCCGACTATGTGCTCAAGCCCGCCGAGCGCGAACGCCTGACGGTGACGGTGCAGCGCATCAAAAAACGCCTGGCCTTGCGCGAGGACACCGAGGCCGCGCCGGACAACAAGGCCAGCGCGCCGCTGCAGCAGCTGCTGCACAAGCTCTCGGCCCAGCTGAATCCGGGCGGTGCACCCAGCTATCTGCAGTGGATACAGGCCACCGTCGGCCAGGCCATCCAGATGATCCCGGTCGAGGAGGTGCTGTTCTTCATCAGCGACGAGAAGTACACCCGGGTGCAGACCGCCACACTCGAAGCCCTGATACGCAAGCCGATCAAGGAGCTGGTCGACGAGCTCGACCCGGCGCTGTTCTGGCAGATCCACCGCTCGACCCTGGTCAATGTGAAGGCCATCGCCGGCGTCACCCGCGACTTCCGCGGCCGCCAGCTGGTCGGCGTCAAGGGCAATAACGAGAAACTGGAAGTCAGCCGCAGCTACACGCATCTTTTCAAGGGCATGTGAGACGGCCGGCGGCGCTTGACATCAAGTTAACTTGAGCTTTTATCGTGGTGCTCCGTTCGACACCACGAGAACACTCATGACCGAAACCGATGCCGCCCTCGCCACGCTGCACGAACTGCTCGACGACGGGCTGGGGCTGAACCCCGAGTACGAAGACCAGCTCAGCTCGCACCTGCCGATGGCGCTGGACGCGCTGCAGGACCTGGGGGCCGACGGCGCACGCCTGCACGAGTTCCGGCGGCGCTATGGCGCAAAGCTGAGCAGCCTGCCCCCGGCGCTCCCACTCGGCACGCCGCGGCCCGCCGCCTTCGGCCGCATCGCGGACTACCCGGCCTGGCTGGCTCACTACCGCACAGCACTGCTCGACATCGGCCGCGACGCGCTGCTGCGCCGCGAGCTGCCGGCGCTGATGCAGGGCTGTGGCGGCGCGGCCTTTCATGGCCTGATACGCGCCGGCCACGCGCTGCGCCACGGTCACCCGGGCGAGCTGGCCGCCGCGCTGGCCTACTGGGCCAGCCGCCATATGTCACTGGTGCCACTGGCGCCGCTGGCGGCCCAGCCCGGCGCGCCGCTGCCGCTGGGCGACTGGCTGGCGG
>NZ_JAQOWX010000085.1:0-26931 GCF_028462495.1 Paucibacter sp. XJ19-41 | reverse complement strand
CACCATCGCGCGGCGCCTCTGCCGTGGCGATGTCGATACTGTCCTTGTGGACGTCCAGACCGACAAACAAGATGCTGTTAGATTTGCTCCCCATGGCCCGATTCCTCGCAAACTTGCAACGCCCCGGCGGCCCTTCCGCCGGGTGCCTTGGTGTAGCTCTGCAGGCCCCGTGCCTGCAACCTACGACATCGCAGGGGTCGGGCCGCCCGAGTTCACGAAGCCATCTTGTCTAGCCATTAGATCGGTACATGAGTTCTGCCCAAGCTTCCTTCTCCGGAACCATCGACGCGCGACAGTTCAGCCGGGTTCAAAGCGCCTTGCTTCCCGTTTGGTCCCGCTGGTACGTTTTTGCTCCGACCTGCCTGCTAGCTTTTCTCGCTCTCGGGATTGGGTGGGGCGAGGCGTTTGCCAATCCCGTGCGCGCAATTCCCGACCTGGTCTGGGGCCTGGGTGTCTTTGTCGCATGCCTGCTTCTTACGTGGTATGGCCGGCGCCGCGCATGGCAAAACTATGTTCGTCTCCACGGCTCCATTTCAGGGCAAGTCAGTCAACAAGGGATCGAGTGGAAAACAGAGGCAAGCAACACTGTTTTGCCTTGGGAAAAGCTGCTGGGCTTCCGCATGTCTAGTGATCTTGTCTTGGTCTTCTATGCACCACGTTGCGCCTTCTTCCTGCCGCGCAGCTTCTTTGCCAGCACGCAGGAATGGACGGCGTTGCAGGAAGTGCTCACCAGGCACACGAAAGCTTTGTAGTCATGGATCGCCTGATGCTGGCTAACCCGCAGTTCCAGCCGACGCCTAACGGCGTGGCTGAACGCAATCGTTCAACAGCAAGAGACAGCATGCCCTCAAGCGGGCCAGAGCACCATCCACATCACGAACTGACGCGCGGTCTAGCCCATCGCTCGAGCACCGGACTCGCTACGGCGGGCCAGACCGTTTCGCAGCAGTGATCCGGTTGGTTCGAACATGAGACTTCACAACCCGCGTCCCACTCCTTGGAGCTTCAATGAAAATCACCGTGTCCACCGTCGTCGCAGCCCCCATCGCTGAGGTCTGGCGCAGGTACAGCTCGCCCGACGACATCAAGATTTGGAACACTGCGTCCCCAGATTGGCACACCACGGCGTCCACAGTCGATCTCCGTGTGGGCGGCAAGTTCTCATCTCGCATGGAGGCGAAGGACGGCTCCTTTGGCTTCGACTTTGAAGGCGAGTACACGCAGGTCACGCCGCACAAACTCCTCGAGTACACATTTGGCGGGCGCGTCGGATCGGTAGAGTTTTCGGAAGGCCCCGCCGGCGTCACGGTCACGGTGACATTCGACAGCGAGGACAGCCACTCCGAGGAGGATCAGCGCACGGGCTGGCAGGCAATCCTGGACAACTTCGCCCGCCACGTTTCGGCGCGCAAAAATTAAACACAGCTGGCGTCGCCGTCGCATTCATGCGAGCGATGCTCAGGTCGAGAAATGCATCTACCGAGGGCGGAGCCTTCCACCGCAGGGAAGGGGATCTCCCCCAAATACTTCTGCGCTTCATGCCTCCACTCGTCTTCACCATTGCAGGGCCCGGCACCGAGTACGGCATCGATCCGGTGAGCCTGCGTGCGGTCGCTCTCGATCCGACGACCATGCGAGTGATCGCGATGGATCTGGCGCGCTGCGGCGAGGAAGGCGAGGACGCTGGCGATGCGGCTTCCAAGAAGAGCATGGCCGCGTTCATGCTCGCGACTGCCGGCGCCGCCGCGTCGGCAGAGTGCCTGCTCCGTGATGCGCTGCGCACGCAAGCAAATGGTCCTGCGCGCCCGCTCGTCGTGTCGAGGCTCAGGCTGGTCCAGGTGCTTCAGGAGCTGGACCGGCCGGCCGAAGCGGTCAGCGAGGCTACAGCGGCCCTCGCGGCCGTGCGTAGCACGCCGGCGCTCGCCGATCTCGAGGACTTCGCGCTTCATCACACCGGCAAAGCTCTGCTGCAGGCCGGCGACAAGGCGCACGCCCTACAGGTGCTCGGCGAGGCCCTGCGGCTGCGCCAGCACAAAGGGGACGAACTGCTGATCCGGTCCAGCGAGATGGCGATCAGCGCCGCCATGCAGGGCAGGCAGGTAGACCCGTGAGACCCCACAAGTTGGGGCCGAACTGTGTCTGAAGAACCGCTTGCGATCAAGCGCCGCCCGGGCAAGCAGACCTTCACCCCATCGCCTGCGATCAACAAGCCCAGCCCGGCCAAGCCGCTCCGAGTCAGTCGCGGCTCCCCGCTCAATACCCCAGCGCCAAGCCACTATTGCGCCGCGGATCATTGGCGCCGTAGAAGCGGTTCTTGCCGACCGGCTTGCCGCCCAGCGAGGGGGCGCCGATCAGGATGGCGGCCATGTGGTTGGCGGGTTGTGGCGCGCCGAGCTTGTGGCCCTTGGCTTCGAGCAGCGCGCGGGTGTCGGGCGAGAGCGCGAAGGGCTCGATATTGGTCAGGTCCGGCAGCCACTGCTGGTGAAAGCGCGGCGCATCGACCGCCTCCTGCACCGTCATGCCGTAGTCGATCACATTGAGCAGCGAGTGCAGCACGGCCGTGATGATGCGGCTGCCGCCCGGCGTGCCGACCACCATCACCGGCTGGCCGTCCTTGCTGACGATGGTCGGGCTCATCGACGACAGCGGGCGCTTGCCCGGGGCGATCACATTGGCCTCGCCCTGCACCAGGCCGTAGATATTGGGCACGCCGATCTTGGCGGTGAAATCGTCCATCTCGTTGTTCAAGAGCACACCGGTGCCGGCGGCCGTGACCTTGGCTCCGAACCAGTCGTTCAAGGTGTAGGTCACCGAGACCGCATTGCCCCAGCGGTCGGCAATCGAGTAGTGCGTGGTGTTGCTGCCCTCGTGCGGTGCGACGCCGGGCTTGATGTCCTTGGAGACGCCGGCCTTGTTCGGGTCGATCACCGCGCGGATCTGTGCGGCATAGGCCTTGTCGGTCAGCCGCGCGATCGGGTTCTTGACGAAGTCGGGGTCGCCCAGATAGCTGTTGCGGTCCACATAGGCATGGCGCATCGCTTCGATCTGGTGGTGCACCGCCTGGGCCGAGCGGAAGCCCCAGTCCTTCAGCGGGTAGCCCTCCAGAATGTTGAGCATCTCGCAGATGATGACGCCACCGCTGCTGGGCGGCGGCGCCGAAATCACGCGCAGGCCGCGGTAGTCGCACTCGATGGGTGCCATCTCGCGGGTCGTGTACTGGTCCAGATCGGCCTGCGTGATGATGCCGCCGCCGCTCTGGCTGCTCTTGACCAGGGCCGCAGCGACCGCGCCCTTGTAGAAGCCGGCCGGACCCTGGGAGCTGATCGCCTTCAGTGTGCGTGCCAGGTCTTGCTGCACCAGCTTGTCGCCGACCTCGAAGGGCTCGCCGCCCTTCTTCAGAAAGATCGCCGCCGAGGCCGGGTCCTTGCGGAAGTCGGCGGTGGCGGTGCGCAGCATCTCGATATCGCCCTGGTTCAGCACAAAGCCCTGCTCGGCCAGTGCGACGGCCGGCGCCAGCAGGGCGGGGCGCTTCATCGTGCCGTACTTCTCGCGCGCGAATTCCAGGCCCGAGACGCTGCCGGGCACGCCCACGGCCAAATGGCCGTGGGTGCTCAGGCCCTTGATGACGTTGCCGTCCTTGTCGAGGTACATATTCGCGGTCGCGGCCAATGGCGCTTTCTCCCTGAAGTCCAGGAAAGTCTTGCGCCCATCGGCCAGCTGCAGCGTCATGAAGCCGCCGCCGCCCAGATTGCCTGCGGCCGGATAGACCACGGCCAGCGCATAGCCCACGGCCACCGCCGCGTCGATCGCATTGCCGCCGTCCTTCAGCACATCGACGCCGACCCGCGTCGCCAGATGCTGGGCCGAGACCACCATGCCGTTCTCGGCGGCCACCGGCGCGGCCGAGGCGGCCTGGGCCAGCGGCGCCAGCAGCAGCAGGCCGGCGGTGACCAGGCTCAGCCGCATCAGCGTGCGGCGGCGCAATGGCTTGCTGTGCGCTGGGGTTGGGGCCGCGGCTTCTGTCATCGGGACGCTCCTTGCTGGTCTGCCCGCTCGCTCGCGAGCGCTGTGACGATGGGTGTGGCGGGGCCAGTGTAGGCCGGGGCTGGAGATCATCCGTTAAGCTCGCGCCGGCTCGGCAACGACCGGGTGAGGAGGAGTGAGGAGCAAGCCATGAATTCGAATCTGTGCCCGCAGGCCGGCGTGTGCCTGTGAGTCTGGCCCGCCGCCTGCTGCACCCCTGCTTATGGCTGGTCTTGCTGCTGGCGCTGCCGGCCGCCGCCCAGCCTCTGCAGATCCGCGAGCTGGCCGTGCTGGCCGACCCGCTGGGCCGCGAGACCTTGGCCAGCGTCAGCGCGCCGGCGCGCCAGCGCGACTTCCGACCGGTGGCCGGCGGTCTTGCTGCCGGCTATACCCGACAGCCGCACTGGCTGCGCTTTCGCGTCGATGTGCCGCCGTCTGGCGGCGAGGTCTGGCTGGAGGTGCAGCCGCCCTATCTGGACGATCTGCGCCTGTATGCGCCCGAGCGTGCGGGCGCCGCGCTGCAGGAGCGCCGCGCCGGGGATCAGCGGCCGCAGCGGTCCGATGGCCGGCGCGAGCTCGCCAGCACCGGCTTTGTCTTCCGCCTGAGCGCCGAGGCCATCGCGGGCCGCACGCTGTGGCTGCGCCTGGAGACCAGCAGCAGCTCGCTGCTGCTGCTGGCCGCGCGCACGCCGGCCGAGTTCGCCGCGGCCAACGGCCTGCGTCTGGGCGCCTTCGGTCTTTACTACGGCCTGCTGCTGTCGCTGTGCGCCTTCTGCTTCTGGCAAGGGGTCTGGCGCCATGACCTGCTGCACCGGGCCTATCTGGTGTCGCTGCTGAGCCTGCTGCTGCTGATGTCCTGCATCAACGGCCTGCACAGCCTGTGGCTGCCCGAGGCCTGGGCGGGCCTGGCCGACCAGGCCACCTCCTATGCAACGCTGCTGTCGGGGCTGGCGGCCAACTGGTTCTACCGCCATGCGCTGGAGCTGCGGCGCGAGGGGCCGGGGCGCTGGATCTGGTGGCTCAACCGTCTGGCCCTCTATGCCTACGGCCTGGGCCTGCTGGCGCCGGCGCTGGGCCTCTACACCGAGGTGGCCGGCGCGCTGTTCCAGCTGACCCTGCTGACCACGCTGGTCGGCTTCGGGCGCAGCCTGTGGCTGTGGCGCGCCGGCCGGCCCGGCAGCCGCATGCTGGCGCTGGCGCACCTGATCTCGCTGTCCGGCGTGTTCACCATCGTGCTGCTGCTGCTGGGCGTAGCGCCGGGCCAGCTCTGGCTGCTCTACAGCTCGCAGATCGGCAGCCTGCTGACGATGGCGGCCTTCGGCATCGTGGTGCTGCTGCGGCGCCAGGGCCTGGAGGCGGCGCACCGCGAGGCCAGCGAGCGGGCCGAGCAGGCGCTGCGCCAACATGCCCATGAACGCGCGGCACGGCGCGAGCAAAGCCGTTTCATCGCCATGCTGTCGCACGAGATCCGCACGCCGCTGAGCATGATCGCCGGCGCCGCCCAGGCCTTGCAAAAGCTCATGCCGAGCGCCTCCGAGGAGGTCGAGCGCCGACACCGGCGCATCCGTCGCGGCGTCGCCGGCATCGAGCAGCTTTTGCAGCAACTGCTCGACCAGGACCGCCTCGACGACGAGCAGTTCGGCCTGCGGCGCAGCCGCTTCGATGCCGCCGTGCTGTGCACCGAGCTGGCCGAGGCCAGCGAGGGCCAGGCCCGCTTGCGCCTGGACCTGCCTGCCGACGCAGCGCAGCTGCACGCCGACCGCACCCTGCTGGCCACGGCGCTGGGCAATCTGCTGGGCAATGCGCTGAAGTACTCGCCGGCCGAGGTCGGGCTGAGTCTGCGCTCGGACGGGGGCCGGGTCGAGTTCGCGGTAAGCGACCGGGGCCCGGGCATAGCGCCGGAGCTGGCCGCGCGCCTGTTCGAGCGCTACACCCGCGGCCCCGCCGTCGGCGGTGTGGCCGGCTCGGGTCTGGGCCTGTATCTGGTGCGCCGGATCGCCCTGCTGCATGGTGGCCAGGTCGGGCTGTCGGCCCGACCGGGCGGCGGCAGCATTTTTACCTTGAGCCTGCCGCTGGAGGGCGAGCCATGAGCCGCGTGGCGGTCATCGAAGACAACCCCGATCTGCTGGACGATGTGCTGTTCCAGCTGCGCCATGCCGGCTTCGACGCCGAGGGTGCGGCCGATGCTGCCGGCTGCCGCGCGCTGCTGGCGAGCTTCCAGCCCCAGATGCTGGTGCTCGACCTGGGCCTGCCGGACGAGGACGGCCTGGCGCTGGCGCGCTGGCTGCGGGCCAGCCGGCCGCAGCTGGGCATCGTGATGCTGACGGCGCGCACCAGCTTGCGCGAGCGTCTGGCCGGCCATGAGGGCGGCGCCGACCACTATCTGTGCAAGCCCGTCGATGCCGAGGAGTTGCTGGCCGTGTTGCGCTCGCTGGAGCGTCGCCTGCGGCTCAGCGAGCTGCCGGCCTGGGTGCTCGACCTGCATCAGCTGGAACTGCGCCTGCCGGCCGGCCCGGGCGAGCCCCTGCCGCTGAATGCCGTCGAGGCCTGCATCCTGGCGACGCTGGCGCGCGCGCCGCTGCGCCGCGCCAGCCGGCGCGAGCTGGTCGAGGCCCTGGGCGAGGACTGGCTGCTGTATGACGAGCGGCGCATCGAGACGGTGCTGAGCCGGCTGCGCCGCAAGATTGCCGTGGCCACCGGCGCCGAGGCGCCGCTGCGCACGCTGCGCGGCTTCGGCTATGCCTTTGTCGAGGGGCTGCGGGTGCAGTAGCGCGCTGCGCTGATCGGTCAGCTTTTGTCAGCCTCGCCGGCCCGACTTGCGCTAGGCTCGCGCGAGCGCAGGCGCTGGGCCTGACTCGTCGAGTCAATGAATCTCAAACCTCGTTTCCTGCTTCTGACCCTGGTGCTGGCCCTGATCTCGTCGGTGGGCGTCTGGTGGTCGGTGCGCATGCTGGCCGAGGGCATCGTCGAGCAATGGGCGGTGCGCTATGCCGAGAAGCAGGTGCTCTACGACAAGAGCCGCACGCTGCAGCCGCTGCTGCGCGAGATCGCGCTGTCGCGCCAGCTGGCCGCCTCGTCGCGGCTGCGCGAGCTGGCCCGCCACCCCGGCGACGCGCAGCGCCTGCGTGAGGCCATCGCCGAGATGGAGAGCTACCGGCACAACTTCGGCGACAAGAGCTATTTCGTCGCGATGGCCGGCAGCGGCCACTACTTCCACAACAACGCCGCCAACGAGTACGCGGGCCGCGAGCTGCGCTACACGCTCGATCCGCGCGATCCCAGCCATGCCTGGTTCTTCGATCTGATACGGATGAACCGCGATATGCACATCAACGTCAGCCCCGATGCCAAGCTGGGCGTCGTGAAGCTGTGGATCGATGTGCTGATGCGCGACGGCGAGCAGGTGCTGGGCATTGCCGGCACCGGCCTGGATCTGAGCGAGTTCCTGCGCAATGTGGTGGAGGAGGGGACGCCTGGCATCACCAGCCTGTTCGTCGACCATGCCGGTGCGATCCAGCTGCACCGCGACCAGACGCTGATCGACTTCGCCTCGGTCAGCAAGCGCCAGGGCACGCAGAAGAAGAGCCTGAACCTGCTGTTCGAGCGCGCGGCCGATCAGGCCGCGGTGCGCGCGGCAATGCGCAGCGCCGAGGCGCGGCCCGAAAAAGTGGTCTCGGTGTTTGTGCAGATCGGCGGCCGCCGGCATCTGGCCGGCATCGCCCATGTGGCCGAGATCGACTGGTATGAGATCACGCTGCTGGACCTGGACGTGCTGCTGCCGCCGCATTACTTCTATGGCATCCTGGGCCTCTATATCGGCAGCATGCTGGTGGCGCTGCTGTTGTTCAATCTGGTGCTGAACCGGCTGGTGCTGACGCCGCTGGGCAGCCTGGACCGGGCGATGGCCCGCGTCGCCGACGGCCAGGACCCGAGCCCGCAGCTGGACCGGCGCGGCGCCGGCGAGGTGCGCCGGCTGATCCAGCATTTCGGCCGCATGGCCAGCGCGGTGCTGCAGGCGCGCCGCGAGCTGGAGCACAAGGTCAGCGAGCGCACGGCCGCGCTGGACCGGCTGACCAAGATCGATCCGATGACCGAGCTCTTCAACCGCCGCGGCATGAGCGAGCGCCTGGCCGCCGAGCTGGAGCGGGCGCGGCGCGAGCACGGCCGGCTCGGCCTGCTGTGGCTGGATGTCGACTGCTTCAAGGCCATCAACGACGGCCATGGCCATGCGGTCGGCGACGCGGCGCTGAAGCTGGTGGCGCGCAGCATCCAGTCGCAGATCCGCCCCTATGACGTGGCGGCCCGCTGGGGTGGCGACGAGTTTGTCGTGCTGCTGCAAGGCGCCACGGCCGAGGCCCTGGATGCGCTGGGCGAGCGCCTGTGCGCGGCGGTGGCAGCGGCCACCGAGCTGCGCGACGAGCAGGGCCATGCGCTGCGCCTGTCGGTCAGCGTCGGCGGCCATCTGGCCCTGCCGCAGGAATCGCTCGACAGTCTCTTGAACCAGGCCGACCGGGCGCTCTATGCGGCCAAGGCGGCCGGTCGGGGCCGCTACTGTGGCAGCGCGGCGGTCACGGCCTAGCCGCACTGCACAGCCGCAGCGAAAAGGACGGCAATCCCGCCGCCTCTTCGGGCCATGGGCCGGCCGGGATGCTGAATACTGCGGCAGGCAAGGCCAGGGGAAAAGTCGCGCAGTCGCAGCAAGCGGCTCGCTCGCCGGTTCCGACTGATCGTCTGGACGGATGCGCTAGCAGGGAGACCCATCATGAGAATCGACACCACGCCGGCATACGCCCAAGCCGCTCAGCGCACGGCGATGCCCACGCGAGCGGCAGCGTCACCCGCATCGGCCACGGCCGCGCCGACCTCACCCGGTACAGAGAATCCGGCGGCGAACCAGGCCGACTTCAGCCGCATGAGCAGGGCCGAGCTGTTCGACTGGATGAACGCGCAGATCAAGAGCGGCGAGATGTCCTTGAGCGACAGCTCGGGGTTTCTGGGCATGACACTGAAGATGCCGGTCTCGGGCGCTGCCGCGACGCTTGACGATCAGGAGCGGGTCGATTTCATGCAACTCGCGCAGGACGGCATCAGCTGGGCCGAGCAGCACAACGAGAAGGCGCAGCAACAGATGCTGCAGCGGGCCTTGACACTGATGCAGCAGCACCAGGGCGGGGCCATGCGTGTGGATGTGTTCGCTTAGCGCCGGCACGAGACCGGCAGCTCGGCCCCGTCACCCCAGCGCCGCGAGGGCGGCCTGGCGCTCCTTCATCACCGCCGGCCCCTGCTCGGCCAGATCCCAGAACATCCCCGCCATGATCTGCAGCGCCTCGCGGCTCAGGTCGGCCAGGATGTGCTCGTTGGGCGCGTGCTGGGAGCAGGCGGCATAGGAGTGCGGCACCCACAGCGTGGGCAGGCCCAGGGTTTCGGAGAACACATCGTTGGGCAGCGAGCCGCCCAGATTGGGCAACAGGGCCGGCGTCTTGCCGCTGCTGCGCTCCATCGAGGCCAGGCCCCAGCGCACCCAGGCGTCATCGGGGTCAAGTCTTGTCGCGGCCATATGAACATCGGTGCCGCGCACCTCGACATCGTCAAAGCCGTGAGCCAGCAAATGCTCGCGAATGTGATGCAGGAACTGCGCCGGCTCGCTGCCGACCACATAGCGCATATGGCAGTGCGCGCGCGCGGTCGGCGGAATCGCATGCACCGGCATCGTCGGGTTGCCGCAGGTGAAGGCCAAGACCTCCAGGCTGTTCCAGCCGATCACGCGTTCGGTGGGGGTCAGGCCGGGCTCGCCCCAGTCCGGGTCGATCTCGGGATCGTCCGGGCCGCCGCCGACCTCGATGAGCTTCAGCGCGCTGCGCACGCTGGCCGGCAGCTCGGGCGGCAGCAGGCCCGGCACCAGGATGCGGCCTGTCTCGTCAACCAGACTGGCGATGGCGTGGGCCAGGCGGATGCCGGGGTTGCGCAAGAGGCCGCCCCAGTTGCCCGAGTGATGGCCGCCGTCGCGCAGCTTCAGGTGCAGGTCGAAATTGAAGACGCCGCGCGAGCCGAGGAACATCGTCGGCTTGGTGGCCGCAACGCGGGGGCCGTCCGAGGCCAGGAAGAGATCCGCCTTCAGCAGCTCGGCATGCAAGGCGCAGACCTCGTTGAGCCCGGGCGAACCGTCCTCCTCGCCCATCTCCAGAATGATCTTGACGTTGTAGCCCAGCGTGCCGCCGCGCACCGCCAGCACCTGCTCCAGCGCGCTCAGATTGATGCTGTGCTGGCCCTTGTTGTCGGCCGTGCCGCGGCCATACCAGCGATTGCCCTCGACGACGACATCCCAGGGCTTGAGGCCTTCGCGCCACTGCGCGTCGTAGCCGCGCACGACATCGCCGTGGCCATAGCTCAGCACCGTGAAGGCGGCATCGGGTTCGAGGCGCTCGGCCAGTAAGAAGGGGCTCTTGCCGGCGACTGGGTTCTCGACGATGCGCGAGCGAAAACCCAGGGTCTGCAGATAGGGCGCGATCTCCTCGCTGAGGTAGGCGTGCAGGATGGGGCCGCTGGCCGGGTCCTGGCTTTCGGTCTTGTAGGCGACGCGGCGCGCCAGCGTCTGCAGGAAGCGCCCATCGTCGAAGGTGGCGAGGGTCTGGGCGATGGCTTGTTCGCGGCTCATGAGCGGAGTCTCCTTCGGTGAAATCATTCAGGCGACCGCGACGCGGTCGATATCGGGGATGCCCAGGCCGGGCTCGGGCGTCAGCGCCGAGGCCAGCAGCATGCGGGTGTAGGCATGGGCCGGGCGGTCAAAGATCTGTTCGCGGGGGCCGAGCTCGACGATCTGGCCTTTGTACATCACGGCCACGCGGTCGACCAGATGCTCGACGACGCCCAGGTCATGGCTGATGAAGAGATAGGTCAGACCGAACTCGGCCTTCAGGTCCATCAGCAGGTTCAGGATCTGGGCCTGGACCGAGACGTCCAGCGCCGAGGTCGGCTCGTCGCAGATCAGGATGTCGGGCCGCAGCACCAGGGCGCGCGCAATCGCCACCCGCTGGCGCTGGCCACCGGAGAGCTGGCTGGGGTACTGGCCGTGTGTGCGCTCGGGCAGGCCGACCAGGTCCAGCATCTTCTTGACGCTGGCCTGCTGCTCGGCGGCCGTGCCGACCCGGTGCAGGCGCAGCGGCACGCCGACGCTGTCGGCCACGGTGCGGCGCGGGTTCAGCGACGAGTAGGGGTCCTGGAAGATGGGCTGGATGCGGCGGGCCAGCGCACGGCGTTCGCGCGAATTGACCTCCTTGCCGTCGACCAGCACATTGCCCGCGCTGGGCTTGAGCAGGCCCAGCAGGATCTTGGCCAGCGTGCTCTTGCCACAGCCCGATTCACCGACCAGGCCCAGCGTCTCGCCGCGGCGGATGCGCAGCGAGATGTTGTCCACCGCAGTGATCACGCCCGGCGCGCGGAACAGGCCGCGCTTGAGCTTGAAGCGCCGGCTCAGCGCGCAGAGTTCCAGCGCGATGTCATTTGCTTCGATCATGCGGCCTCCGCAATCGGGGCGAGATCGGGGCGGGCCGACACGCAGCGCACGGCGTGTCGCTCATTGAGCGGCACATTCAGCGGCGTTTGCTGGCACAGGGCCTGCACCTGCGGGCAGCGGTTCGCGAAGGCGCAGCCCTCGACCGGGCCGATCAGGCTGGGCACGACGCCGGGGATCGACTGCAGCCGGCTGCCCGGCAGCGTCTTGCCGCGCACCGGGATGCAGCCCAGCAGGCCGCGGGTGTAGGGGTGCGTCGGCCGGGCGAACAGCTCGGCCACCGGCGCGGTCTCGACGATCTGGCCGGCATACATCACCGCCACCCGGTCGGCGATGCGCGCGACCACGCCCAGGTCATGGGTGATGAAGACCACCGCGGTGCCGAATTCCTGCTGCAGCTCGCGTATCAACCGCAGGATCTGGGCCTGGATGGTCACATCCAGTGCCGTGGTGGGCTCGTCTGCAATGATCAGCTCGGGCTCGCACATCAGCGCCATCGCGATCATCACGCGCTGGCGCAGGCCACCGGAGAGCTGGTGCGGATACTGGCCCAGACGCTCGGCCGCCTGTGGCACGCCGGCGCGCTCGAGCAGATAGACCGCGCGCTCGCGGGCCTGGGCGACACTGACTTTGCGATGCGCGCGCAGCGCTTCGCAGAGCTGGTCGCTCAAGGTGTAGGAGGGGTTCAGCGAGGTCATCGGCTCCTGGAAGATCATCGCGATGCGCTCACCGCGCAGCCGCGCCATCTCGCGCTCCTTGAGCCGCTGAAGGTCCTGGCCGGCGAAGCGGATGTGATCGGCGCTGCGCTGCGCCTTGCGCGGCAGCAGGCCCATCAGCGCCAGCGAGGTCATCGACTTGCCGCAGCCCGATTCGCCCACCAGGCACAGCATCTCGCCGCGCCGCACCTGGAAGTCGATGCCGCGCACCGCGTGCAGCAGACCGCGCTCGGTGGGCAGGTCGACGCGCAGGTTTTTTACGTCCAACAGAACGTCGCTCATCCCTCGCTCCTCAGTTGCGGCCATCGGGGGCCGTGATGTCCCGGATGCCGTCGCCGACCAGATTGATTGCTAGCACCAGCAGCGCCAGCACCAGGCCCGGGATCACGATGACCCAGGGCTGGAAGAACATATAGGCTTTGCCTTCTGCCACCATCAGGCCCCAGGAGGGCGTCGGTGGCTGCACGCCCAGACCCAGGAAGGACAGCGTCGATTCGAGCAGGATGGCGTGGGCCATCTCCAAGGTGGTGACCACGGTCAGCGCGCCCATCAGATTCGGCAGCAGCTCGCGCAGCAGGATGTAGGGCGTCGACGCGCCCAGGGCCTTGGCGGCCGCGATGAACTCGGCGTCGCGCAGCTGCTGGGTGGCCGAGCGGGTGACGATGGCGAAACGGTCCCACAGCAGCAGGCCCAGCAGCACGATCACCACCTGCAGCGAGCCGCCCACCAGCGAGCTCATCGCCAGCGCGACCAGCACCACCGGCATCGCCAGCCGCGTCGTGATCATGTAGCTGACCACCGCGTCGACCTTGCCGCCGAAGTAGCCGGCCAGCAGGCCCATGGTCGTGCCGATCAGGCCCGAAATCAGCGCGGCCGACAGGCCGATCAGCAGCGAGACGCGCGCACCGTACAGCAGCCGGCTCAGATAGTCGCGGCCCAGCTTGTCGGTGCCCAGCATGTGCTCCCAGGAGCCGCGCTCATGCCAGACCGGCGGAATCAGGCGCTGGCTAATGTCCTGCGCGAAGGGGTCATGCGGCGCGATCCAGGGCGCGCACAGCGCGGCCAGTGCGATGGCGCCGAGGATGATGGCGCCCAGGGTCAGGCCGTGATGGCCGAGCACGCGACGCAACCAGCGCGGCAGCGCCGGTTTGGCCAGGGGCGCAGGCAGTGTTTGAGTGGTGGAAGTCATGGTGGCTTACTCCTTGGTGCGCATGCGCGGATCGAGCGCGGCGTTCAGCACATCGGCGGCAAAGGTCAGCGCGATGTAGAAGCTGGCGATGATCAGCACGACGGCCTGCACGACCGGATAGTCGTTGCGTGCAATCGAGTCCCAGGCCAGCTGGCCCAGGCCCTGCAGCGAATAGACCGACTCGATCACCACCGAGCCGCCCAGCATGAAGCCCAGCTCCACCGCGGCCAGCGCGACCACCGGGATGATGGCGTTGCGCAGCGCATGCTTGAAGATCACGCGGGCCGGGCTCAGGCCCTTGGCGCGGGCGGTGCGGATGTAGTCCGAGCCCAGCACGTCCAGCATGCCGGCGCGCGTCAGCCGCATCAGCGAGGGCATCGCGTAATAGCCCAAGGCGATGGCCGGCAGCACGAAGTGCAGCCAGCTCTCGTTGCCCGCCACCGGCAGCCATTGCAGGCCCACCGCGAAGATCAGTATCAGGGTCAGTGCGAACCAGAAGTTCGGCATGGCCTGGCCGACGACGGCAATCATCAGCGCGATGCGGTCGACCCAGCTGTCGCGGTAGATGGCGGCCAGCACGCCCAGCGGGATCGCCACCGCGACGGCCAGCAGCAGGGCCACCGCACCGAGCTTCAAAGTGATCGGCAGGCGCTCGCCGATCAGCTCCATCACGGTGTTCTGGAAATAGAAGGAGCGGCCGAAGTCCAGCCGCGCCGCCGCGCTCAGCCAGTCGAAGAACTGCGTCGTGATCGGCCGGTCCAGGCCGTACTGCACGCGTATCTTCTCGATGTCGGCCGAGGTCGACTCGGCCCCGGCGATCGCGGTGGCCAGGTCGCCCGACAGGTGCAGCAGCATGAAGCTGAGCACGGCGACCGTCAGCATCACGCTGCAGGCCACCAGCAGTCGGCGCAGGATGTAGATCAGCATGGCAGCGGTCTCCCGGCTTGGTGGCTCTTTACTTCCAGCTCGCCTTGAAGAAGCGCGGCAGCTCGTCCGGCTGGGCCTCGAACTTGAGGTCGGAGCTGAAGGCGTAGTTGGTCGAGTAGGAGAACATCGGGGCCCAGAAGGCCTCGGTGGAGATGCGCTGCAGCGCCTTGGCGTACCTGGTCTTGCGCTCGGCCTTGTCGACGGTGGCGTCGGCGGTCTGCAGCAGCGCGATGGTCTGCGGGTCCTTGGCGGTGTCGTCGGGGCCACCCTTGAAGTAGTTGCCGACGAAGGCCGAGGCGTCGTTGATCGAGAACGATCCCCAGGCCTGGAAGGAGAGCGGCGCGCGGCCCGAGCGCAGCTCGTTGCGCAGCGCCGGGTACTGGACGAAGTGCAGGCGCGCGCGGATGCCGACCTTGCGCAGATCGCCGATGATGGCCTCGGCATAGTCGCGCTCGCGGTAGGCCCAGAGGTCGGTGTCGAAGCCGTTGGCATAGCCGGCCTCGGCCAGCAAGGCCTTGGCCTTGGCGGGGTTGTAGTCGTACTTGACGACGCTCGTGGTGTCGCAGCCGAACTGGGTGCGGAAGCAGGGCGCGTAGACCGGCTGGCTGCCGCCGCGCACCAGGTTGTCAGCCATGCCCTTGCGGTTGATCGCATGGTTCAGGGCCTGGCGCACGCGGGGGTCCTTGAAGGGCGCGCTCTCCGGTGTCGTGCCATTGTTGTTGATGGACAGGAAGCCCACCCGCATGGTCTCGCCGCTGAGCACGCTCATCTTGGGCATGACCTTGAAGGACTCGGCCTGGTCGGCCGGCACGCGCCAGATCCAGTCGACCGCACCGGTCATCAGCTGGGCCGCGCGCGCCTCCGGGTCGCGGATCACGACGAACTTGACCGTGCCGATCTGCGGCTGGCCCAGCGGGCTGTCCTTGAAGTAGCTGCTGTTCTTGACCATGGTCACACCCTGGCCCGGTGTCACCGCAGTGATCTTGTAGGGGCCGGTACCGATGGGCGCCTTGCTGAAGCCTTCCAGGCCGACCTTCTTGAAGTAGGCGGCCGGATAGATCGGGGTCGGCCCGGCCAGGTATTCGAGCGCGGCCGGGAAGGGCGTCTTCAGGTTGATGCGCACCTGGGTCTCGCTGAGCTTGACCACGTCCTTGATCCAGTCGGTGTTCTGGCGCGTCGCGATCTTCGCGTCGGGGCCGGTCACGGTGTTGAAGGTGAACACCACATCGTCGGCCGAGAACTTGTCGCCGTTGTGGAAGCTGACGCCGGGCCGCAGGGTCAGCAGCAGCGCGGTCGGCGACTCCCATTTCCAGGCGGTGGCCAGCTGCGGCTTGTACTCGCCGGTCTTGGTGTCGCGATGGATCAGCGTGTCCCAGGCCATGTTCGCCAGGATCACGCCCTCGCGCATATTGTTGTGATACGGGCTGACGTTCTCGACCTCGTTGTCCGAGGCGTAGACCAGGGTGTCGTTGGCCTTGCCCGCGTGGGCAGCAAGCGACGAACACATGAGGAGGGCGGCGATAGCAGTCAGGCGCATGGCGGTCGATTCCTTCGTCAGTCCGGGCGAAAAACATCGCGATGTCGGCAAGAATGCGGGCAGCGCGAGCTTTGCGCCATTTCCAAATTTCGAGGCCTGCGATGCTGAAAAGGCAAGGCAAGCGTTAACCCTGATGTCCAACAATCCCCTCCTTGCCCGCCAGCTGCAGGACACCGCACTGCGCTACTTTCTTGAGGTGGTCCGCTGCGGATCGATCAGCGAGGCCTCGCAGCGCCTGAACGTCGCCGGCTCCTCGATCAGCCGCCATATCGCCCAGCTGGAGGACCTGCTGGGCGCCAGCCTGTTCGACCGCCATGCGCGCGGCATGGTGCCCAGCGCGGCCGGCGAGGTGCTGGCCGTGCACGCGCTGAAGTCGGCCCACGACGCCGAGCGCGCGGTGCACGACATCCAGGCGCTCAAGGGCATGCAGCGCGGCCGCGTGCACCTGGCCTCGACCGAGGGCTTCTCGATGGAGTTCATGCCGCGCCTGATCGCCGACTTCTCGCGCCAGCATCCGGGCATCCAGTTCCATCTCTCGGTCGACCCGCCGGCCGAGGCCACACGCCGCGTGCTGCAGGGCGATGCCGACATCGGCATCACGATGAGCCGCAGCGCCGAGAAGGACCTGAAGGTCGAGCATTCGCAGCCCTCGCCGGTGCTGGCGGTGATGCGCGCCGGCCATCCGCTGACGCGCTTCAAGCAGCTCGGCCTGTCCCAGCTGCTGGCCTATCCGATCGCGCTGCCCGAGCAGGACACGACGGTGCGTCAGCTCTTCGACATCGCCTGCAGCCGCCAGCGCCTGAGCGTCGCGCCTGTCCTGACCAGCAACTACATCGGCAGCCTGTTCGGCTTTCTGCGCCACCAGGAGGAGGGCGTGACGATCTCGGGCGAGATCTCGATCCGCTACCAGGTCGACCGCGGCGAGCTGGCCTGCGTGCGCCTGCGCGACCGCGGCCTGGACCTGCGCAATATCGTCGTGCAGACCTTGATGGGCCGCACGCTCTCGCATGCGGCCCAGGCCTTTCTGAAGTATCTGAAGGCGCAGCTGGGCGGCCCAGCGGTTTGAGCGGTCTTTGGGCTTACTATCAGCGCTCTCGTGCGACGCAATCCCAGGGAGGACGAAATGTCCATGCATGCCGTTGACCCGAGCAAGCTTTCAGAGTTGCGCCAGCATGCCGAGGCACGCCTGCAAGGCGGCCAGGCACCCAAGACCCTGGGCTGGAGCAGCAGTGCGCAGGCGCTGAGCCTGCTGCACCGCCTGGCCAGCGATCCGGCCAGCGCGGCCGACGCGCTGAAGCTGCTGCACGAGTTGCAGGTGCATCAGGTGGAGCTGGATCTGCAGCATGAGCAGATGGAGCAGCAGTTGCTGGAGCTCGGCGAGACCCTGCGCCGCGCCGAACAGCGCGGCGATGCGCTGCAGGCACTGATGGACGCTGCCGGCCTGCGTGCGCCGCCCCTGCTGGCAGCTGTGCCGCGCGCCTGAGCGGCCGGCAGGCCGACCCACGATGGGACATGCACTCTCCCGCCCGCTGCCGGAATCCTCACAAACCTCCGCGCCTGAGGCGCCGGTCAACCGATTGCTGGCGGCGCTCAGCGAGGCCGAGCAGCAAGGCCTGCGGCCCGATCTGGAGCCGGTGCTGCTGCGCTATGGCCAGGTGATTCAGGAGCCCGGCCTGGATCTGAAATATCTGTACTTCCCGGTCAGTGCCGTGGTCAGCCTGCTGTGCCCGACCGAGAACGGGGCGGCGACGCAGATCGCGGTCGTCGGCAACGAGGGGGTGGTCGGCGTTGCGCTGTTCATGGGCGGCGGCAGCATGCCGGGCCGGGCCTTTGTGCAATGCGCCGGCCAGGCCTGGCGCATCAAGGCGGTGCCGCTGCTGGCGGAGTTCCATCGCGGCGGCGCGCTGACCCAGCTGCTGCTGCGCTCGACCCAGGCCCTGATCACGCAGATGGCGCAGACGGCGGTGTGCAACCGGCGCCATGGGCTGGAGCAGCAGCTGTGCCGCTGGCTTCTGCTGAGCCTGGACCGCCTGAGCGGCAATGAGATGGTGATCACCCACGAAACCATTGCCGGATTGCTGGGCGTGCGCCGCGAGGGCGTCAGCGAGGCCACCGGCCATCTGCGCGAGCTGGGTCTGATCGAGGGCAGCCGCGGCCATATCACCGTGCTGGACCGCCTGGGCCTGGAGGCGCGGGCCTGCGAGTGCTACCGGGTGCTGCGGCGAGAGTGCGAGCGCCTGCTGCCGCCGCTCTGAGGCAGCGGGCGCCGGGGGATACTCGGCGCGCCCTCCTGCCTGCCCTGACTGCACCTTGATGAGTCCACCGGACACCACGCCCCAGCCCGCCTGCCCCCGCATCGTCGGCCTGGGTGCGTCGGCCGGCGGGCTGGTGGCGCTGGAGCAGTTCCTGGCCCAGGTGCCGGCGCGCAGCGGCCTGGCCTATATCGTGGTCCAGCATCTCGATCCGACCCAGAAGGCCTTGCTGCCCGAGCTGCTGCAGCGGGTGACCGCCTTNATCGTCGGCCTGGGTGCGTCGGCCGGCGGGCTGGTGGCGCTGGAGCAGTTCCTGGCCCAGGTGCCGGCGCGCAGCGGCCTGGCCTATATCGTGGTCCAGCATCTCGATCCGACCCAGAAGGCCTTGCTGCCCGAGCTGCTGCAGCGGGTGACCGCCTTGCCGGTGCGCCAGGCCGAGGCGCAGCAGCGCATCGCGCCCGACAGCGTCTATGTGATCGGCCCCAACACCGAGCTGAGCGTGGTGGCCGGCCGGCTGCAGCTGGCCCCGCCCTCGGAGCCGCGCGGCCTGCGTTTGCCTATCGATGTGCTGTTCTCCTCGCTGGCCCGCGAGCAGGGGCGCCGTGCCATCGCGGTGGTGCTGTCGGGCATGGGGGCCGACGGCACGCTGGGGCTGCAGGCCGTGCATGCGGTGGGCGGGCTGGGCGCCGCGCAGACGCCAGAGACCGCGCAGTTCGATGCGATGCCCAAAAGCGCAATCGCCGCCGGCTGTGTCGCGCTGGTGGCGCCGCCGCAGGAGCTGCCGGGTCGCATCTTGTCGTGGCTGGCGCGCGAGCCGGCGCCGGCCGCCCAGCCCGGCGATCTGCCGCGCATCTTCGGCCTGCTGCGCCAGCACACCCGGCATGACTTCTCGCTCTACAAGCCCAGCACCCTGCATCGCCGTATCGAGCGGCGCATGGCCATCCACGCGCTGACGAGCCTGGCCGGCTATGCGGACTTCCTGGCCGAGAACCCGCAGGAGGTGGAGCTGCTGTTCAAGGAGCTGCTGATCGGGGTGACCCACTTCTTCCGTGATGGCCCGGTCTGGCAGCAGCTGGCCGAGCAGACGCTGCCGGAGCTGCTGGCGCGCCGCGCCGGCCAGACCCAGCTGCGCGCCTGGGTGGTCGGCTGCTCGACCGGCGAGGAGGCCTACTCGCTGGCCATGGTGTTTGCCGAAGTCGTGCAGCGCCTGCCGCAGCACCGCGGCTGCAGCCTGCAGATCTTCGCGTCGGACCTGAGCCCGGACGCGATCGGCAGCGCGCGCCGGGGCCAGTACCCGGCCACGCTGCGCGAGCAGCTCTCGCCGCAGCGGCTGGCGCGCTTCTTCACCGCGCATGAGGGCGGCTACCGCATCGGCAAGAGCATCCGCGACAGCGTGCTGTTCGCGCAGCATGATGTGCTGCTGGACCCGCCGTTCACCAAGCTCGACCTGCTGTGCTGCCGCAATCTGATGATCTACTTCGACGCGGCGCTGCAGCGGCGCCTGCTGCCGCTGTTCCACTACAGCCTGCGGCCGGGCGGTGTGCTGCTGCTGGGCAGCTCCGAGACGGTGGGGCGCTTCACCCATCTGTTCGGCGCGATCGACTCCAAGCTGCGTCTGTACCTGCGCCAGGACCATGCCCTTGCCGGCAGCGAATTCATGATGACCTCCTTCCCCCCTCTGTCCAAGCTCAGCCAGGAGTCCGCCGTGCGCTCAAGCCAATCCCCCGCTGCGGGCCCTGATCATCCCGAGAGCCTGCAGGTGGCGGCCGACCATCTGCTGCTGCAGGTGCATGCGCCGCCGGCCGTGGTGGTGAACCCGGCCGGCGACATCGTCTACATCAGCGGCCGCACCGGAAAATATCTGGAACCGGCCGCCGGCAAGGCCAACTGGAACTTCCATGCGATGGTGCGCGAGGGCCTGCGCGCGCCGGTCAGCGAGGCGCTGCGCCAGGTGGCGCTGCAGGACGAGCCGGTGCTGCTGCGCGGCCTGCAACTGCCGACCGCGCCCGGCGTTCAGACGGTCGATGTGACGGTGCAGGCGGTGCGCGAGCCCGGGGTGCTGCAGGGCATGGGGATGATTGTGTACCGCGATGTCGCCGCGCCGCCGGCCGGCCGCGGCCGGCGCAAGACCCCGGCCGCCCCGGACGCCTCGGCCGAGCTGCAGCAATGCCGCGACGAGATCCAGGCGCTGCGCGAGGAGGCGCGGGCGACGAAGGAGGAGCTGCAGTCGGCCAACGAGGAACTGCAGTCCACCAACGAAGAGCTGCAGTCGGCCAACGAAGAGCTGACCACCTCGAAGGAGGAGATGCAGTCGATGAACGAGGAGCTGCAGACCGTCAATGCCGAGATGCAGACCAAGCTCGACGATCTGGCGCTGGCGCAGAGCGATATGAGGAATCTGCTCAACAGCACCGATATCGCGATGCTGTTCCTGGACCAGGGCCTGAACGTGCGGCGCTTCACCGAGCGGGCGTCCAAGCTGATCAATCTGCGCGACAGCGATATCGGCCGGCCGCTCAGCGACCTGACCACCAGCCTGCAGTACCCCGATCTGCACGAGGACGCGCACGAGACGCTGCGCACCCTGGTGTTCTCCGAGAAGCAGATCCTGAGCAGCGAGCAGCGCTGGTTTTCGGTGCGCATCATGCCCTACCGGCGCCTCGACAACGTCATCGACGGCGCGGTGATCACCTTTGTCGACATCACCGCGACCAAGGAGCTGGAGGCGCGGCTGCGGCTGGCCTCGAAGGGCTGAGGTCCGGGCCCTAGATATTCGCCATCGCGAGGAAGTCCAGCAAGCTGGAGCCGCCCAGCGTCGCGAAGGGCAGCAGCACGGCCTTCAGCAGCGGCTGCTGCGAGAACGGTGCGAAGGCGCCTTCATCGAGCGTCTTGATGCGCTCGCGCAGCAGCTCCAGCTGGCGCGGCGCCGGCAGCGCCTGGGCATCGGGCGCGTGCGCCTGCAGCAGCCAGTCGCCGACGGCCGTCAGGGCCTGGCGCCGCGCCTTCTCGGCCGCACGGCGCAGGCAGATCGCGCTGAGCAGCACGACGCCGATATCGAACAAGGCCATCGCGAGGGCCATCGTCGGCATCTGCCAGTTGTCGAAGAACTGGCTGCGCGACAGCAGCAGCAGCGACAGCACGATGAAGGGGTAGTAGATCAGCCCGGTCACGCAGCGCGTGCGCTGGGCGATGAACTGCAGATTGATCCAATGATCGACCACCTCGGGCTTGGTGATGCCCATCTGGCGGCCGAAGAACTGGATGGCGCGGTCCGGCCAGTTGGCGCGACCCGGCCGCAGCTCGCGCACGAAACGCAGGCAGATCAGCGTGGCATCGGCGACATAGAAGACCAGGAAGTTCATCAGCACGATGGCGGCAATCGCCAGCAGCAGATGGACCGAGCTGGAGACCGGCCCGCGCTGCGGCGCGCCCGAGGGCTCGGCCAGGCCGGTGTGCAGCGCGAGGCCGACGGCCAGCACCAGCACCGTGCAGGCCAGGCTGCGCAGAAAGCGCGAGCCGGTGCGGTTCTGCACGATGAAGTGGCGCCACAGCGCCAGCCGGCCGGCGGTCATCCGCCCGGCCCGCAGCGCGGCCGGATGACTGCTGTCCGGCTCGCTGGGTCCGCGCAGCGTGAACACATGGGCCAGCCGGCAGCGCAGGCTCAGCCGCGCGTCCTCGCGCGCCTGCTCGGCCACCAGCCGGCGCCGGGTCTGGCCCAGATGCAGGGTCAGGCTGAGCCGGTCCAGATTGCGTGTCAGCGCGGTCCAGCCCCGGAACACCAGGTACAGGCACAGCAGCAGGGTCAGCAGATGGATGGCTTCGGTTGGCCACAAGCTGATGCCCTCGCTGAAGCTGATCGGTTTGCCGTCCCGGGTCAGCCAATCGGCGAAGCCCGGCCATTGATGCGCCAGCACGACCGGCAGCACCAGTTGCAGCAGCATCAGCAGCAGGGCCAGCACGGCCTGACGCAGCCAGGCCGGCCATGGACCGCCACGATGGGTGGCGAAGCGCCGCAGCCTGCGCTGCAGGGCACGGTTCAGCGCCAGCGGCGGCAGCCAGACCAGCAGCACCAGCACGCCGGCCAGCAGCGAGAGCACCAGCGGCGAGATATGGGGGTAGCGCGGTGAGCCCGGCGGGTGGATGTCGGCGCAGGCGGCGAGCTGGCTGCCGCGGCAGGCGCGGCGTTCGTCGTTGCCGGCCTGCGCCGGCGCGCTGAAGTCGAAGGCCATGCTGCGCCCGATCTCGAAGATGCGGGGCTGGCCCAGCCAGCGCGCCAGCTGCTGCGGGCCGACGCGGCTGGCGCCCGTCTGGTCGTCGAGCGCCAGCCGGGTCGAGAAAAAGGCCGAGGTCTGGTAGTTGTCGCGAAACGGCGGTGTGCCGGCCTGCAGCCCGTCCGTCAGGCGCAGGCCGAAATTGGACGCCACGATCAGATTGCGCGTCCAGGGCTGCTCGCGCGGATGCAGAAAGCGCGCGTCCAGATCGGTGGTGAAGAACAGCGCGTGCGGGAAGTCCGCGCGCAGCGCCTGCAGCACCAGCAGCTTGTCGTGCACATCGTTGCCCAGCACGCCGATGGCGCGCAGACCGGCGCCGTCGACGCTGCCGGCGCGCAGCTCGCGGTCACGTTCGCGCAGCCGCGCCGCCAGCCGGCGCAGATAGTCGTACTGGCTCTGGCCCTCGGCTCGCTCGATGAAGCTGCCGTCGCTGCGGCGCTCGGCATCCTTGGCCGCGCCGCCGTCCTTCGCGCCGCCGCTCGCCGATGGCGCGCTGCCGTGTTCGGGCATCTGGCCGTCGAGGCCGCGGACGTAGTGGAAGCGGTTGACGCAGAAGCCCTTGTCGTCGTCCTCGGCGATGCGGAACTCGCGCCGCAGGCTGCGGCCGTACAAGGTGTCCCATTCGGCGACGATGGCGATCTGGTGCGGCGAGTCGGCGCGCTGCGCCCTGACGTGGCACATCTTGCGGTAGCGTTCCTGGCGGGCCTCGCCATTGCCGCCTGGCTCGGGGCTGGCGCGCGTCTTCAGCCCGCGTAGGCCCAGCTCGGTCACCAGGCTGGCGGCCAGCGACTTGTCGTCGCCGATGGTGCGCAGCAGCGTGATGCCCTTGCGCCGGAAATAGTCGCTCAGACTCTCGTTGCGTGCGCGCCAGGTGTCCTCCAGCAGCTTGGCGTCGGAGACTGTCGCGGCCAGCGAGTAAAAGCGCAGGTCCCAGCCCTCGAAGTGGTTCGCCTGGAAGTGCTTGTCTTCGCTTTGCCGGATCATCGCGTGCAGGCCGTCCGAGCCCATCGGCCCGAGCACGCGCCACAGCAGCCGCGAGGGCCGCGTGATCGACGCATCGGGCTCAAGCTGGCGAAGCAAATCGCGCCAGGTGTCGAACGGTTTTTCATAGAACGGGCCGTTGTCCAGCCATAGCACCAGCACCGGGTGGGCCACGGGCTGGCGGCCCGGCAGCGGCTTGAACCACTCGTAGGGCACGGCTTCGGGCAGCGTGCGGGGCGGCTGGTTTTGCGGCAGGAAGTAGCCGAGGTGCTCGGTGTCGGCCGGCGCGTAGTCGGCCGCATTGAGCGCCGCCAGCACCGCATAGCGCATGCGCCGCCGGCTCTCGACCGACTCGGCATAGGGGCCACCCGAGACCATCGCCGCCAGCACGATGATGCGGCCGACCGGGTCGCCCGCCGGCAGGCGGGCGGCGATCTCTTGCTGGAAGGCGGCCAGGCCTTGCTGCTGGCGCTCCAGCGCCTGCTGCTCGGCCCGACCGAGCTTGCGCACACGCTCTTCGCGGGCGCGCATCACCGCACCCAGCGGGTCCTGCCACAGCCGTGCGTCGACATCCTGGGCCGCGAAGCGCTGCTCGATGCGCGGCTCGTTGGCGGCCGGCCGCGTGCTCTGCAGCAGCGGCTCGCGCAGCACGAAGGCGCCGGCCGCCAGCAGCACCGCCGCCAGCCAGCCGCTGCTCAACAGCCCGCTGCCACCCCATCTGGATTCCGTGCTCATTGCGACTCCCTGCCGATCCGCGCTCGGCCTGGTCGGACACTAGGTCTGGGCCCGGCGCATCGCATCCGATGAACAAGGGAGTGGCGCGGCGCGCCCGGCCCGATCGCGGCATTCCGTCCTGCAGGCTGATGAGAGCCAGGCCCCTAGAAGCCGGGTCCCCCCCAGCTTGATCGTTGAGCGGACTTGGCCCGCTGCCTAGTCTGCACAGCAAGCCGGCGCTCCTGCCGGCCGCTACCCTCAAGGAGGCAATCATGGCCAGATTCGGCATCGAAGCCATTCGCTACTGCAACCACGCCCGCGCCGCCGGCGTGACCACATCGAGTGACCTGACCTACACCTTCAACCGCGCCAACGGCTTCGACAGCAAGCTGCGCAGCGCCGGCCACGGCCGCGCGTTCTACTGGGCCAATACCGACTGCTGGGAGACCGACATCCGCGACAACGACCGCGGCGGCGGTGATCGCAGCTGGGTCGACGATGTCGATCTGTTCTGGATCGAGACCCATGGCAACCACACCGCCGACGGCCAGGCCCTGATGCTTTACGACACGCCGCAGACCGGCTGGTTCACCTTCTCGGGCGACTGGCAGCTGGGCGAGAACTGGAATGCCGAATGGGTGATGGCCTATTCCTGCAAGACGGTGGACCGCAACAATGTGGCCGGGCTGTGGAACATCTTCGGCGGCCTGCACATCTACTGCGGCGCCTGGGAGAACATGTATGACGCCTGGACCACCGACGAGTGCGGCGAGGACGTGGCCCACAACCTGGTGCATGGCGACACCGTCTCGCATGCCTGGCACGACGGCGTCTCCGACTGGGCCGTCGACAACCACCCGATCACCGTCTGCGTCGGCGACGCCGCCACCTGGAACAACGGCAACATCCGCTGGGACCTGAGCGCGCTCAACCGCGACCATCTGTGGGGCCATGGCAGCGTCGTGCCCGATCTGCCGCCAAGCCGCCAGGCCTGCCTGCTGTGGCGCTGGACCGAGGGCTGAGCCCCAAAGGCTGACGCGTTCAACAACCCTTTCACCGGACATCAACATCATGGACATCAATCAACTGATGGAATCGCTGGCTTCGTCCTTCAAGCAGGAGCTGCCCGCCGAGCTGGCCATCCTGGAGCTGCGCCGCAGCTCGGTCGACGATCAGCAGCGCCGCCTGCGCAAGCTGCTCAAGGGCCGCAGCGAGGCCTGCGACCAGAACTTCGAGCGCGGCCAGTGGGAGACTTTCGACGACCACACGCTGGTGCGTCTGCCCGAGGGTGCCCGGGCCGTGCTCTACCACGCCAGCGGCGCCGTCAAGCTCAGCAGCGGGCTGGCGCCGATGGAGGCGCTGTTCAAGGAGGCACAGCCCAAGCAGCAGCTCGCCGATCACACGGCCAAGCTGCTGCAGTCGCTGGGCCTGCATGACGCGCTGGGGCGTGGCGAGACGCTGAGCTTCGAGCGGCTGTGGCAGATCAAGGCGGCCGCCACTGATCGCAGCGGTCATCAGAGCGAGCCGGTGCTGTGCCGAGCGATAGGTGCGTTCCGGCATCACATCGAGGGCATCCCGGTGCTGGGCCCGGCTTCGGCGGCGCTGCAGATTGCCGGCAACGGCGAGTTCGACATGCTCTCGACCCTGCTGCGCAGCCCCGGCGGCGAAGCGCTGGACCGCGCCAAGCCGCTGCACCCGGAGCGCGCGGTGCGCCAGCTGCTGAGCCAGCTGCAGGCGAAGTTCGAGCTGCAGCGCGGCAAGCAGGACAGCCCGATCGACTTCGAGTGCCGCGAGGGCCTGCGCTTCGGCTATCTGAGCCTGTCCAAGCGCAAGGTGCAGCGCCTGCTGGCGCCGGTCTATATGGCCACCATCGACGTCACCCACGACAAGCTGCGCCAGGGCCTGATCCTGGTGACCGCCGCGACCGAGAAAGAGTATCTGCCGCTGAACCCACCGGGCCAGGACAACCCGCCGACGCTGAGCAGCAAGACCGCCGGCAAGCGCTGCTGCTGAAGCCGGCCGAGGCCCGGCGATTCGTCAGCGCCCTCTGGCGAAGGCCTCGGGGTGCTGACGCTCGTACCAGTTCCTCACCTCGGCATGGTCCAGCAGGAGAAAGCGTGGCAGCTCAGGCACCGCCAGCAGCAGCGCGCCGCTGAGCAGAAAGCCCGCCGCCAGCAGCAGATAGACCTGAGCCACCGGCCAATGCAGCAGCAGTACGCCGGCCAGTGCCGGGGCTGCCGCGGCGGCCAGCTGCGCGAGTGCCATCTGCCCGGCCGTCATGCGGGCGCGGAAGTCTTCCGGCATCGCCAGCAGGCGGTGGGTCTGGCCGACCAGCTGGGTGACCGACATGCTCAGGCCGATCAGCGCGAACAGCAGCAGCAGGCCGGGCGCCCAGTCGCACAGGCCGATCGCGCCGGCGGCGCCGCCGCATACGCCGACGGCCGCAAAGATCGCCCGCAGCCGGCCCAGGCGGGCGATCAGTGCGTCGGCCACGCCGGCCACCCCCAACCAGCAGGCCCAGCGACAGGGCCGCCGCGCAGGCACCGAACCACAGCGCCGACAGACCCAGCGACTGCAGGCGCAGCGGCAGCAGCAGGCCGGTGGCCGGCAGCAGGAACACCATCATCAAGGCCCCGACCAGGGTCCACCAGCGATCCAGTGGCACGCCCCATTTGGCGCGCAGGCCGGCCGTCAGATCGGCGAACCAGCCAGCGCCGGCCGTGCGTTCGGCCGGGAAGGGCGGCGCGGCGATGCGCCAGGCGGCGACGGCGGCGACGCCGAACATCAGCAGGTTCAGCAGCATCGCCGTCG
>NZ_JAQOWX010000084.1:0-27170 GCF_028462495.1 Paucibacter sp. XJ19-41 | reverse complement strand
CCATCCTGACCTCCCTGAAGGCCAAGAAGCCCGATGTGGTCTTCTTCGGCGGCATGGATGCGGTGGCTGGCCCGATGCTGCGCCAGATGAAGCAGCTGGGCATCAGCGCCAAGTTCGTCGGCGGTGACGGCATCTGCACGGGCGAGCTGCCCAAGCTCTCGGCCGGCACCATGGCCGATGAGCAGGTGGTCTGCGCCGAGGCCGGCGGCGTCGAGGGCGAGTCCAAGAAGTCGCTGGATGACTTCAAGGCCAAGTTCAAGGCCAAGTACAAGGCGGATGTGCAGATCTACGCCCCCTATGTCTACGACGCCGTCAATGTGATGGTCGACGCGATGGTCAAGGCCGGTTCGGCCGAGCCCGCGAAGTACCTGCCGGTGCTGGCCAAGACCGATGGCTACAAGGGCGTGACCGGCACGATCTCGTTTGACAGCAAGGGCGATATCAAGAACGGCGCGCTGACCTTGTTCACCTACAAGTCGGGTTCGCGCCAGCAGATCGCCGTCGTGCGCTGATCGATGTGCCCGGATCTGCCTTGAGCAGATCCGGGCCGGACCCGGCCCGCCAGAGTCGGGTCTTCAGCGCAGCGCCTGCGCGATGCCGCGCAGCGCTGGTGATTCCTGTGCCCGTATCAGGTAGACGGGGATGGCTTCCAGAAAGCTCCGGAAGCGCCCCTTGTCGACGAAGCGTTCGTAGAAGGGCGATGCGTCCAGCCGCTCGATCACGCGGGGCAGCACGCCGCCGCCCAGATAGATGCCGCCGCGCGCACCCAGGGTCAGGGCCAGATTGCCGGCCATGGATCCGAGAAAGGCGAACAGCAGGTCCAGGGTCTGCGCGGCGCGGGCATCGCTGCCCGCCAATGCCGCCGCGCTGATGCCCGGGGCGTCCAGGCCGGCGGGCACTGCCACGCCGTCCAGCGCGCACAAGGCCTCGTAGACCCAGACCATGCCCAGGCCCGAGACCGCACGCTCGGCCGAGGCATGGCCGAAACGCCGCTGCAGCTGGGCCAGCACCGCAACTTCCAGCTCGGTGACGCCGCACAAGGTGGCATGGCCGCCTTCGCCCTCCAGAGCGCGGTAGCCCTCGCCGCAGGGCAGCAGGCCGGAGACACCGAGCCCGGTGCCGGGGCCGATCAAGGCCATTGCCGCGCCGGGCACCGGCTGGCCGCCGCAGAGCTGCTGCTTCTCGTCCGGCCGTAGCATCGGCAGCGCCATCGCCAGCGCGGCGAAATCGTTCAGCACCAGCAGTCGCCGCAGGTCCAAGGTTTCGCGCAATGCTTCGATCGAGAAGGACCAGTGGTGGTTGGTCATCTGCACCCGGTCGCCGGTGATCGGGTTGGCGATGCCGATCGCACCCTGGGCCGCGCCAGCGTTGCCGCTGTCGCGCAAATAGGTCTCGATGGCCTGCTGCAGGCTGGGATACTCGGCGCAGCGATAGGTCTGCACATCCCGCAGCGGCGCGCCGGCAGCCGGCTGCCAGGCGAAACGGGCATGGGTGCCGCCGACATCGGCCAGCAGCCGGGCGTCCGCCGAGTCCGACAGGCCCGTCCTCATGCCACCCGCCTTTCACTGGCGGCATCGAAGAGATGCGCGGTCTCGGCCGCCCATTGCAGGTGCACGGTCTCGCCGACCTGCATGCGCAGATGGCCGGCGACGCGCGAGGTGAGCTTGCCCAGCGCGGTCTCAACCAGCACATAGGTCTCGGGACCGGTCGGCTCAATCATCAGCAGGCGGCCGGGCAGGCCCTGGTCGGCCAGCGTGATGTGCTCGGGCCGCAGGCCGTACAGGCATTGCGCGGAGGCTGCCTCAAGCGCGGCGCCCTGCGTCGTGCTCAGCGGCAAGACCTGACCCTGCGCCGCCAGGCCCTTGGCGCTGCGCTCGGCGCTGACGAAGTTCATGGTCGGCGAGCCGATGAACTCGGCAACGAAGCGGGTCGCCGGCCGGCTGTAGATCTCCTCGGGTGTGCCGAACTGCTGGACCACGCCTTCCTTCATCACCGCGATGCGATCGCCCAGGGTCATGGCCTCGACCTGGTCATGGGTCACATAGACCGTGGTGGTGCGGGTGCGCTGGTGCAAGAGCTTGATCTCGGCGCGCATCTCGATGCGCAGCTTGGCATCGAGATTGGACAGCGGCTCGTCGAACAGAAAGAGCTTGGGGTCGCGCGCCAGCGCCCGGCCCATCGCGACGCGCTGGCGCTGGCCGCCGGACAGCTGGCCCGGCTTGCGGTCCAGCAGATGGCCGATCTGCAGCATCTTCGCGACGCGCTGCACGGTCTGCTCGCGCTGCGCGCGCGGCACCTTGCGCATCTCCAGGCCGAAGGCGATGTTTTGCGCGACATTCATGTTCGGGTAGAGCGCATAACTCTGGAACACCATCGCGATGTCGCGGTCCTTGCTGGGCAGGTAGGTGACATCGCGCTCGCCGATGCTGATGCGGCCCGAGCTCGGGTGCTCGAGGCCGGCAATCATCGACAGCAGGGTCGACTTGCCGCAGCCCGAGGGCCCGACCAGTATCAGGAACTCGCCGGCCTCGATCGCGATGTCGATGCCCTTGAGGATCTCGATGCCGCCATAGCTTTTGCGGACCTGGGAAATATTCAGAGCGCCCATAGTCTTTCTCAACCTTTCACGGCGCCGGCCGTAAGCCCGCGCACGAAGTACTTGCCTGCCACGATGTAGATGAACAAGGTCGGCAGCGCGGCGATCATCGCGGCGGCCATGTCGACGTTGTATTCCTTGACCGAGCTCGAGGTGTTGGCCAGATTGTTCAGGCCCACGGTGATGGGCTTGCTGTCGGCCCCGGAGAACACGACGCCGTAGAGGAAGTCGTTCCAGATCGCGGTGAACTGCCAGATCAGCGTGACGACGATGATGGGCGTGGACAGCGGCACGACGATGCGCCAGAAGATCTGCCAGAAGGAGGCGCCATCCAGCGTCGCGGCCTTGATCAGCTCGTCGGGCAGGCCGATGTAGTAATTGCGGAAGAACAGCGTGGTCGACGGGATGCCGGCCAGCACATGGACCAGGATCAGGCCCCAGACCGAGCTGGCGATGCCCAGCCAGCCCAGCACCTGGCTCATCGGCAACAGCACTACCTGCATCGGCATGAAGACGCCGAACAAGAGCAGCGCGAACATCAGCTCGCTGCCGCGAAAGCGCCATTTGGTCAGCACATAGCCGTTCAGCGCGCCCAGCACGGTCGAGATCAGCACGGCCGGCACCACCATCAGCACCGAGTTCATGAAGAAGGGCCGCAGGCCGCCGCAGTCGGTGCCGGTGCAGGCGCTGCGCCAGGCCTTGCTCCAGGCCTCGAAGCTGGGGCTCATCGGCAGCGCCAGCAGGGTGCTGTTGCGGACCTCGTCCATGCTCTTCAGCGAGGTCGACACCATCACGTACAGCGGCGTCAGGAAGAAGGCGGCGAACAGCAGCAGGCTGCCGATCAGCACCAGGCGGTGCAGGGTCAGGGCGGGCGTGCGCATCAGGATTTCCTCCGCAGCTCGGAGTAGAGGTAGGGCACGACGATGGCCGCGATCGTGGCCAGCATGATGGTGGCGCTGGCCGCGCCCAGGCCGATCTGGCCGCGCGAGAAGGCCATCGTGTACATGAAGGTGGCTGGCAGGTCGGTGGCGTAGCCGGGGCCGCCGGCGGTCAGCGCCATCACCAGATCGAAGCTCTTGATCGCCAGATGGCTGACCACCATCAGGGTCGAGAAGAACACCGGCCGCAGGCTGGGGATCAGGATGCGCCAGTAGATGCGCGGCAGGCTGGCCCCGTCGACCTGGGCGGCTTTGATGATGGCGTCGTCGATGCCGCGCAGGCCGGCCAGGAACAAGGCCATCACGAAGCCGGCCGACTGCCAGATGCCGGCGATGACGACGCAGTAGATCGCCATATCGGGATCGACCAGCCAGCCGAAGCTGAAGCTCTCGAAGCCCCATTGCTGCAGCAGATGCTCAAGCCCGAGGCCGGGATTCAGGATCCACTTCCAGGCCGTGCCGGTGACGATGAAGGACAGCGCCATCGGGTAGAGGTAGATGGTGCGCAGCAGGCCCTCGGCGCGCACCTTCTGGTCCAGCAGGATGGCCAGCAGCAGGCCCAGGGCCATGCCGCCGCCGATGAAGAGGCCGCCGAACACGCCCAGATTACGCAGCGCCAGCCACCAGCGCTCGTTCTCGAACAGCGCCTGGTACTGCTCCAGGCCGACGAACTCGTAGTTGGGCAGCAGGCGTGAGGCCGAGACCGAGAAATAGCCGTTCCAGGCCATCAGGCCATAGATGAAGAAGAAGGAGAGGACGAAGGTGGGCGCGACCACCAGCTTGGGAAGCCAGGGGCTGCGCGCGGCCGAGGGGAGGGCTGTCATGCGCGTAAGACCGGTGAACCTAGGGCGGGGAAGCTGGCGCGGACCGGGCCGCGCCAGCGGACTGCGGGCGCGTGGCCTACTTGGTTTTGGCGGCCGCGGCGATCTTGGCCTGCGCCTCCTTGGCCGTCATCTTGTCGCTGTTCCAGAACTGGCTGACCACGTCCTTGATCGCGCCCTCGGCGGCGGCGCCGACGGCCATGCCGTGCGCGATCGAGGGCACCAGACCGCCGGACTTCGCGGTCGAGACGAAGTCGGCCGAGGAGGTCTTGGCACAGTCGTCGAACTTATCCATCTTCATGTTCAGCCGAACCGGGATCGAGCCCTTGTTCAGATTGAACAGCTCCTGGAACTCGGGCGACATGATGGCCACGGCCAGGTCCCTCTGCGCCTTGATATTGGCCTCGTTCTTCAGCTTGAAGAGCGCGAAGGAGTCGATGTTGAAGGTGAAGGCCTTGGCACTGCCCGGCGTCGTGGTGCAGATGAAGTCCTTGCCCGGCACCTTGCCTGCCGCCACGAACTCGCCCTTGGCCCAGTCGCCCATGATCTGCATGCCGGCCTCGCCCTTGATGACCATCGCGGTGGCCAGGTTCCAGTCGCGGCCCGGGGCGTTCTTGTCGGTGTAGGTCTTGATGCGCTTGAAGGTGCTCAGCACCTTCTCCATTGTCGGACCGTTCAGCGTGGCCGGGTCCAGCTGCACCAGGGCCTTCTTGTAGAAGTCCACGCCGCCTTCGCCCAGCGCCACGGCTTCGAAGGTGGTGAAGTCCTGCCAGTTCTGCCCGCCATGGGCGACCGGCACGATACCGGCCTTCTTCAGCGCTTCGGCGGCGACGAAGAACTCATCCCAGTTGCTGGGCAGCTTGGCGCCCGCCTTCTTCAGCGCCTCGGGGTTGGCCCACAGCCAGTTGACGCGGTGCACATTGACCGGCGCGGCGATGTAGTGGCCCTTGTACTTCATGATGTCGGCGACCGGGCCCGGCAGGATCTCGTCCCATTTGCCGGCCTTGGCCACCTCGTCCATAGGGGTCAGCACGCCCTCGCGGGCCCACTCCTGCAGCGACGGGCCCTTGATCTGCGCGGCGGCCGGCGCATTGCCCGAGACCACGCGCGACTTCAGCACCGTCATCGCCGAATCGCCGCCGCCGCCGGCGACCGCGAAGTCCTTCCAGCTGTGGCCCTGGGCCAGCAGCGTGGCCTTCAGCGCGGTGGCCGCCTTGGCCTCGCCGCCACTGGTCCACCAGTGCAGCACCTCGACCTCGCCGGCCTGGGCGGCGGCGGTGGCGAACAGCAGGGCAGCCGTCGCTGCTTGGGTAGGGATGAATTTTTTCATGATGTCTCCTTCAGGGATTTTGCTGGCGTGACATTGGACTTCAGAACCACCACTCGACCTGGGCGCCGAGGCTGTTGCCCGAGGTCTTGTCGTCGAAAGCGGCCTGGCCGGTCACATTGCCGGCGGCCTTGTTCCACTTGGCCATCGTCGCGTAGAGGCGGAACTCGGGGCGGCTGAAGAAGTCCGAACCGACTGACAGGGTCGGCGCGATCGTCAGCTTGGTCAGGCGCGCGGTCTGGCCACCGTCGGGCTTGTACTGCGAGACCCCCAGTTCGCCGACCATCTTGAAGTGGCGCGACAGCGCATAGGAAGCCCGGCCGCCGACCGAGAAGGACTTGGTGCTGATGCCCAGCTTGTTCTTCTCGCGGGCCAGCAGGATCAGGGCCTGGCCGCCGAACGGGCCTTGCTGCCAGTTGATCGACTCGACGATGCGGTAGGACTTGGCCTTGGACCCGGCCGTCAGGTCGCCAAAGTTGGAGTTCAGTCCGGCCGAGCCCTGGGCATACTGCAGCCACAGGGTGTTGTTCAGGCTGCTGCCCAGCAGCTTCTCCTGGTCATGGCGGATGGCCAGGCCGGCGCCCTTGGTGCCGCCGGCGAACTGGCCCTTGGTGACGGTGGCGAAGACATTGAGCTTGCCGCCCGGGTTGCTGTCTATGCCCACCCATTCGATATTGCTGCGATGGCCCGGCAGCACGGCACTCGCCTCGGTCTTGTAGTAGGCGACGCCCAGCGCGCCGGGACCGACCTTGAAGCCCTTGGCACCGGCGCCGACGCCCACCATCTCGGTGAAATAGGTGTCGACGATGTGCACATCGCCGCGNGCGACGCCCAGCGCGCCGGGACCGACCTTGAAGCCCTTGGCACCGGCGCCGACGCCCACCATCTCGGTGAAATAGGTGTCGACGATGTGCACATCGCCGCGCCGGCCGCGCTCCTTGCCGATCCAGAAGGTGGCCTCCGGGGCGATGTCGAAACCCTTGGCTTCGGCAAACATCTGCGCGATCTTCAGACCGTCGCCATTGGTGTCGGTGGCGGCCGTGTAGTGGTCGGTCATCAGCGTGACCTTGTAGTCGATGCCGTCCTTCTTGAAGCCTTGGCTGAGCTGGAACTCGCCGTAGAAGTCGCATTCATTGCCGAGCCGGTACTTCATGCCCGAGCTGCCGCCGTTCAGGCCGTAGCAGGCGCGCGAGGTGGCGTTGCTGGTCAGCCCGGGGCCGGCGCGGAAGTAGCCGGTCCAGTCGACGGCGAGGCTGTAGCCGCTGGCGCCCAGCAGGGCCAGGGCCAGAGGGAGGCGCTTGAGCGCCCGGGTGTAGTGCTGCGTCATGGTTGCTTGTCTCTGTGTTGTTTGCCCGACGCCGCTCCGGGTGCGTGGCGTTAAGCAAATGTTCATGTTCTTTGCATGCGGAGCGGATATTAATTTCTTGTTAATGTTTCCGTATCCGTGCTTACCATTAGTGCGCAAGGCGACCCATCGGGCGCCGTCTTGGTGCTCGCTGCGCCCTTTGCGGGCGGGGTGCGGGGAGGGGGAGCGACGCGCTCAGCGGCGCGGCGCGAGCGGCAGCGTGGCGACGACGCGCAGGCCCTGGGGCTGCAGATTGCCCAGGCTCAGCCGGCCGCCATGGCGCTCGACAATTTCCTTGACGATGGCCAGGCCCAGGCCGCAGCCATTGCCCTGCTGGGTGCCGCGGAAGAAGCGCTCGAAGACGCGTGGCTGCAAGTCCGCCGCGATGCCGGGGCCGTTGTCCGAGACGGTCAGCTCGACCTCACCGCTCGCCGCCGGGCGGACCAGCACCGTGACCGCCGCGCCGCTGCCGGCGTAGAGCAGGGCGTTGTCGATCAGATTGACCAGGGCCTCGCGCAGCAGCAGCGCGATGCCCATGACCTCCAGCGCCGGCTGCCGCTCATCGGCCTCGTCACCGCCGGCATCGCCATAGCCCAGGTCGATGCCGCGCTGCAGGGCCCGCGGCACCAGTTCGGCCGTCACCTCGCGCGCCAGCCGGCCCAGGTCCAGGCGCTGCAGCGGCTGGCTGGTGAGCGACTCCGGTTCGGTGCGCGCCAGCGCCAGCAACTGATTGACCAGGTGGGCGCTGCGGCCGGCACTCTCCTGCACGCGCAGCAGCCGTGCCATCAGCTGGGCCTGGCGGGACGGATCGGTGGCCTCGGTCAGCGCCAGCTCGGTCTGGCTCTTCAGCCCGGCCAGCGGGGTGCGCAACTGATGGGCGGCGTCGCTGATGAAGCGCCGCTGCGCCTGCACATTGTGCTGGACGGCCTCCAGCAACTCGTTGATCGCGCGCGCCAGCGAGCGCAGCTCCTGTGGCGCCGCATCGAGCTCGATCGGCCGGAGGTCATTGGGAGCCCGGCCCTCGACCAGGTTGCGCAGCCGCGTCAGCGGTGCCAGTCCGGCGCTGACGCCGGCCCAGACGATCATGCTCATCAGCACGATCAGGGCCGATAGCGGCAGCACCGTGTCGATCAGCAGGCGCCGCGCCAGCTCCTCGCGGTTGGCACTGGAGCGGGCCACCTGCACCAGCATGGTCTGCTGGTCGTCGGGGTCTTCGCCGAAATGCAGATAGAGCGCGGCCATGCGGATGCGCGAGCGTCGGCTGGCATCCTCGGCGTCGGCGATCTCGCCGTCGTAGAAATAGGCTCTGCCCAGCTGTGGTTTGGCGCTGTCCAGGCGCGGGCCGGGCAGCTTGCGGTTGCCCAGGATGAATTGGCCCGGCGGCGAGCTGACGGTGTAGAGCAGCTTGTCACTGGGGTCGGCCTCCAGCACATCCTGGGCGGCGCGCGGAAAGTCGATCAGCAGGCCGTTGCCCATGGGCTTGACCTGGCGCGCCAGCGAGCGCGTGGCCTGCAGCAGGCTGGCGTCGACCGCCTCGTTGGCGTAGCGGGCTGCGAGCTTGTAGGTGAACAAGGCGCCCGCCAGCCACAGCACCAGCTGGGGCAGCAGCAGCCACAAGAGCAACTGGCGCTTCAGCGAGCGCGAGCCCAGGCGGTCGGCCAGCCACAGCCTGGGCATGTCAGGGGCGCTCGGCTTCCAGCAGATAGCCCAGGCCACGCACGGTGCGTATCGCGACCTCGGCACCCTCGAGCTTGCGGCGCAGGCGGTGGATATAGACCTCGACCGCATTGGTGGCGGCCAGGGGCTCAGCGCCACGCTCGGCGCCGCGCTCGCCGGCCCAGGCCTGGTTGATCTCTTCCTTGGTGATGACGCGGCCGTGGTGCGTCAGCAGCAGGTCCAGCAGCGCCCACTCGCGCGGACTGAGCTCCAGCATCTCGCCGCAGACCAGCGCGCAGCGGGTGTCGCGCTGCACGCTCAGCTGGCCCAGATCGCTGCTGGCCTTGTGGCTGCGGCTGCGGCGCAGCAGCGCGCGCAGCCTGGCTTCGAGCTCGGGGAAGTCGAAGGGCTTGGTCAGATAGTCGTCGGCCCCGGCATTCAGGCCGGCGACGCGGTCATCCAGGCTGTCTAGCGCGGTCAGTATCAGCACCGGCAGCGAGGGGTTGGACAGGCGCAGCTGTTTCAGCACGGTCAGGCCGTCGACCATCGGCAGGCCCAGGTCCAGCACGACGATGTCGAAGACCTGCTTGGCCAGCAGGTACTGCGCCACCGCCCCATTGGGCGCGTGCTCGACCGCGAAGCCGCAGGCACGCATTTGGTCGCACAAGGCATCGGCCAGGATGGCATCGTCTTCGGCCAGTAGCAGGTTCATGAACGGGAGCTTAACAGTCCGGAAAAGCGTCTTGAATGAGGACTTTTCGGGAGGGCGTGCCCGCCGTTGCGCGAGTGCGCACAGTCATGCTGCAGCGCAGGGGAAAACCCCTCCGGACCCAGGGGGAGTGCCTCCTAGAATCGGGCTCAATCAAACAGGTTTGCAGCAAGGAGTTTTCATGGTCACTGCCCGCAGCGGCAAGACAGGCGGCAAGGCGAGCGACAAGGCAGGCGCGGCCGAGACGGAGGCCGAACAGGTGAATGTCCGGGTGCTCAAGAAGTACCCGAACCGGCGCCTGTACGACACCCAGACCAGCAGCTACATCACGCTGGCCGATGTGAAGAAGATGGTGCTGGGCGGCGAGAGTTTCGAGGTGCGCGACGCCAAGACCGGCGAGGACCTGACCCGTTCCATCCTGCTGCAGATCATTCTGGAAGAGGAAACTGGCGGCGTGCCGATGTTCAGCACCTCTTCGCTGGAGCAGATCATCCGCTTCTACGGTCATGCGATGCAGGGCGTGATGGGGGCTTATCTGGAAAAGAATATGCAGACCTTCACCGATCTGCAGGGCAAGTTCGCCGAGCAGAGCAAGGGCCTGGCCTTCAGCCCCGAGCTTTGGACCCAGTTCATGAGCGCGCAGTCGCCGGTGATGCAGAACTTCATGGGCAGCTATATGGAGCAGTCCAAGAACCTGCTCGAGAAGATGCAGGAGCAGATGAGCCAGGCCGGCGCGCTATTCCCCGGCATGCCCGGTTTCCCGCCCAAAAAGCCCTGAGAACCCGCCGCGCTGGCCGCGGCCGGGCGGCATCTGGGACAATCCGGGCATGAGCGATTCCACCGTCCTGCGCCCGTCCCCAGCCATCACGCCCGGCGCGGCCCCCAAAATCGGTTTTGTATCCCTGGGTTGCCCCAAGGCCCTGACCGACTCCGAACTGATACTGACCCAGCTGCGCGCCGAGGGCTACGAAACCTCCAAGACCTTTGCCGGCGCCGATCTGGTGATTGTCAACACCTGCGGCTTCATCGATGACGCCGTCAAGGAAAGCCTGGACACCATCGGCGAGGCCCTGGCCGAGAACGGCAAGGTCATCGTGACCGGCTGCCTGGGTGCCAAGGGCGGCACGGCCAGCAGCGACGCCGGCAGCCTGGTGCGCGAGATCCACCCCAGCGTGCTGGCCGTGACCGGCCCCCATGCGACCCAGGAGGTGATGGACGCGGTGCACACCCATGTGCCCAAGCCGCATGATCCCTTTGTGGACCTGGTGCCCGCCCAGGGCATCAAGCTGACGCCCAAGCACTACGCCTATCTGAAGATCAGCGAGGGCTGCAACCATCGCTGCAGCTTCTGCATCATCCCCAGCATGCGCGGCGATCTGGTGTCGCGGCCGATCGGCGATGTGCTCAATGAAGCGCGCGCGCTGTTCGAGGCCGGCGTCAAGGAGCTGCTGGTGATCAGCCAGGACACCAGCGCCTACGGCGTCGATGTCAAGTACCGCATGGGATTCTGGGACGGCAAGCCGGTCAAGACCCGCATGTATGACCTGGTGGCCCAGCTGGGCGAGCTGGCCAAGGCGCATGGCGCCTGGGTGCGCCTGCACTATGTCTACCCCTATCCCCATGTCGACGAGATCCTGCCGCTGATGGCCCAGGGTCTGATCCTGCCCTATCTGGACGTGCCGCTGCAGCATGCGCATCCGGATGTGCTCAAGCGCATGAAGCGCCCGGCCAGCGGCGAGAAGAATATGGAGCGCATCCTGCGCTGGCGCGAGACCTGCCCGGACATCGTGATCCGCTCCACCTTCATCGCCGGCTTCCCCGGCGAGACCGAGGAGCAGTTCCAGTATCTGCTGGACTTCATGGCCGAGGCTCGCATCGACCGTGCCGGCTGCTTTGCCTATTCGCCCGTCGAAGGCGCGAGCGCCAATGTGCTGGACGGCGCGCTGCCGCAAGCCCTGCGCGAGGAGCGCCGCGCCCGCTTCATGGAAGTGGCCGAGCGCGTCTCGGCCGAGAAGCTGCGCTCGCGCATCGGCGCGACGATGCAGGTGCTGGTCGATTCGGCGCCGGCGCTGGGCCGCAAGGGCGGGGTGGGGCGCTCCTACGCCGACGCGCCCGAGATCGACGGCACGGTGCGTCTGCTGCCGCCCGAGAAGGCCAGCAAGACCTTGAAGGTGGGCGAGTTCACGAAGGCGCGCATCGTCGCAGCCGAGGGGCATGACCTGATCGCGATGCCCATCTGATATGGGCAAGAGCAAACGCGCCCTCTCGACCGAGCAGATCCACCACCCCTACCGCGCGCCCGAGGGCTGGGCGGCCATTCCGGTCGGCGTCTACAAGGCCTCGACGGTGCTGTTCAAGAACACCGCCGACCTGCACACCCCGCGCCCGCGCGATGGCCTGAGCTATCGCTACGGCCTGCATGGCACGCCGACCTCGTACACGCTGGCCGCGCGCATCGCCAGCCTGGAGGGGGCGGAGCACTGCCTGCTGGCGCCCAGCGGCCTGGCGGCCGTGACCCTGGTCTCGCTGGGCCTGCTGCGGCCCGGCGACGAGGTGCTGGTGCCCGACAATGTCTACGGCCAGAACCGCTATCTCAGCGAGTCCTTTTTGCCGCAGTTCGGCATCACGCACCGCTTCTACGATCCGCTCGACGCGGCCGGCTTTGCCGAGTTGCTGGGGCCGCAGACCAAACTGGTCTGGCTGGAGGCGGCCGGCTCTATCACCCTGGAGTTCCCCGACCTGGTCGGCCTGCTGCAGGCCTGCAAGTCGCACGGCGTGATCAGCGCGCTGGACAATACCTGGGGCTCGGGCGTGGCCTTCAATCCCTTCGAGATCGCGCCCGGCCTCGGTGTGGATATCTCAATGCAGGCGCTGACCAAGTACGCCTCGGGTGGTGCCGACATCCTGATGGGCTCGGTCTGCACCCGCGACCGCGCGCTGCACGAGCGGCTCAACTACGCGCACGAACACCTGGGCTATGGCCTGGGGCAGAACGATGTGGAGCTGGTGCTGCGCGGCCTGCCGACGCTGGAACTGCGCTACCGCGCCCAGGATGCGACGACGCGGGCGTTGGCCCAGTGGATGGCGGCCCGGCCCGAGGTGGCCCGGGTGCTGCATCCGGCCTTGCCCGGTTCGCCCGGCCACGAATTCTGGGCCCAGACCAGCAGCGCCGGTGCGGCCTGCCTGTTCTCGGCGGTGTTCATGCCCGAGTACAGCGCGGCCCAGGTTGATGCCTTTGTCGATGCCTTGCAGCTCTTCGGCATCGGCTACTCCTGGGCCGGGCCGATGAGCCTGGCCGTGCCCTACGACATGAGCCGCAGCCGTGCGCTGGATCTGCCCTACCAGGCTGGCGTCATCGTGCGTTTTGCGATCGGGCTGGAAGCCGAGGCCGACCTCCGCGCGGACATCGAGCAGGCGCTCTCAGTCCTTCGGGCGTAAGGAAGCCTGCCGCATCAGCTGCCCCTTTTCTCGCTCCCAGTCGCGCTTCTTCTCGGTGTCGCGCTTGTCATGCTCGGCCTTGCCCTTCACCAGCGCGATGTCGGCCTTCACATGGCTGCCCTTGTAGTGCAGGTTCAGCGGCACCAGGGTGAAGCCGCGCTGCTCGACCTTGCCGATCAGGCGCTTGATTTCGTCCTTCTTCATCAAGAGCTTGCGGGTGCGGTCGGCCAGCGGGTTGACGTGGGTGGAGGCGGTGCGCAAGGGATTGATGCGGCAGCCGATCAGGAACAACTCGCCGTTCTTGATCAGCACATAGCCGTCGGTCAGCTGGACCTGGCCGGCGCGTATCGCCTTGACCTCCCAGCCCTCCAGCACGAGGCCGGCCTCGAACTGTTCGGCGATGTGGTAGTCGTAGCGGGCACGGCGGTTCTCGGCAATGGACATGGGACTCAATCTGGAGGCGTGGCTCGCCAATACAATCCGGCCATTGTATGAAGCATGTCAAAAAGTCAGTCTTGCTCTGGTACTCGCCGCACGAGATGTACGAGTTGGTGACCGGTATTGCCCAGTACCCGGAGTTCCTGCCCTGGTGCGAGAAGGCCGAGCTGCTGGCGCAGGACGCCGACAGCGTCACCGCGCGGCTGTCGCTGGCCTATGCCGGTGTGCACCACGCCTTCACGACCCGCAACCGCCATGAGGCCGACCGCAAGGTCGAGATGGAGTTGGTCGATGGGCCGTTCTCGCTGCTGGACGGCGTCTGGCAGTTCCTGCCGCTGGCCAAGCCGGGCTCGCAGCAGGGCGATGCCCAGGCCTGCAAGATCGAGTTCGAGCTGCGCTATGCCTTCTCCAGCCGGGCGCTGGAGGCCGTGGTCAGCCCCGTGTTCGACCGGGTGGCCAATACCTTTGTCGACCGCTTTGTGCAGCGCGCCGAGGCGGTTTATGGCCCCCGCTGAGCCGCTGCGGGTCGAGCTGGTCTGGAGCCCGGCGGCCGGCGATGTGCGGCACCGCTGGCTGCAGCTGCCGGCGGGCACGAGCGTGGAGCAGGCCTTGCGTGGCTGCGCCGATTTCGCCGACCAGCTGCCGCAACTGGCGAGCTTGCGCATCGGCATCTGGGGGCGTATCAAGCCGCTGGATACCGTCTTGCGCGAGCGCGACCGCATCGAGGTCTATCGCCCGCTGACCGTCGATCCCAAGGAGGCGCGGCGCCTGCGCTACCGCGCGGCCGGCGAGCGCATCGTCTCCCGGCACCGACCGCTGGCTGGCAAGACCAGCCGCTAGGGGTTTGCGGCTCAGCGGCAGTCGCTGCTGACGATGGCGCGGGTGCGCGCCACTTCCTCGGCACGCTGTTTTTCGTCCAGATACACGGTCTCGCCCGCATCAGTGCGGCGCGAGATGCGGATGCCTTCTTCCAGCGCGCGCAGATTGTTGCTGGCGCGCTTGCAGTTCTCGGCGCGCTGCTCGGCGACCTTGCGTTCTTCTTCCTTCTGGCGCTTGAGCTGCTGTTCCTGTTCGGCCTTCTGCTTGGCCTGCTGCTCCAGCTCGGCCTTGCTAGGCGGCGCCGAGGCGGGGCTGGCGGCCGGACGCGGTGCGCTGGCGGGCACATCGGTGGAGCGCACGATCACCTGCTGGCGCTGGCTCGGCGGGCGCTGCAGCACATCTTTTTCGGGAATGCCGGCCGGCGGCGGCAGATCGCTGTACAGCACCTTGCCGGTGGCGTCGCGCCATTTCCACTGCGCCATCGCGCTGCCTGCGATGCCCAGCAGCAGCAGGGCCAGCAGGCTGCGACAGGCGAGGGACTTGCGGGAGGAGGGGGTCATCGACAAGGCCTTTGTTGCAACTGCCGCAAAGTGTAGTCCTCAGGGCGGTGACAAGATGTAGCCGAGTCGGCCGGCGTGAGCTTTGTCGCGACTTCCGTATAATGCCGCTTTGCGTCTGGAGCTTCTCTCATGCGCCTGCTTGGTAAAGCGCTCACCTTCGACGATGTGTTGTTGGTGCCTGCCTTCTCCCACGTGTTGCCCCGCGACACCAGTCTTGCCACCCGGCTTTCCCGCAACATCCAGCTGAACCTGCCCTTGGTGTCCGCCGCCATGGACACGGTCACGGAAGCCCGCTTGGCCATCGCCATCGCCCAGGAGGGCGGCATTGGCATCGTGCACAAGAACCTGACGGCCCAGCAGCAGGCCATCGAGGTCGCACGGGTCAAGCGCTATGAATCCGGCGTGGTGCGCGAGCCCTTCACGATCACGCCCAGCGCCACGGTGCGCGAAGTCGTCGAACTGCAGCGCCAGCACGGTGTTTCCGGCTTCCCGGTGCTGGACGGCAAGAAGGTGGTGGGCATCGTCACCGGCCGCGATGTGCGCTTCGAGACCCGCATGGATCTGCCGGTGCGCGAGATGATGACGCCGGCCGAAAAGCTGATCACCGTCAAGGAAGGCGCCTCGCTGGAAGAAGCCAAGGCGCTGATGCACAAGCACAAGCTGGAGCGCGTGGTCGTCGTCAACGACGCCTTCGAGTTGCGCGGCCTGATGACCGTCAAGGACATCACCAAGCAGACCAGCTTCCCGAATGCCGCCCGCGATGCGCAGGGCAAGCTGCGCGTCGGCGCGGCGGTCGGCTTCGGCGACGATACCGAAGAGCGCGTCAAGCTGCTGGTCAAGGCCGGCGTCGATGCGCTGATCGTCGACACCGCGCACGGCCACAGCGCCGGCGTGCTGGAGCGGGTGCGCTGGGTCAAGCAGAATTTCCCTGAGGTCGATGTGATCGGCGGCAATATCGCCACCGGCGCGGCGGCCCTGGCCCTGGTCGAGGCTGGCGCCGACGGCGTCAAGGTCGGCATCGGCCCAGGCTCGATCTGCACCACCCGCATCGTCGCCGGTGTCGGCGTACCGCAAATCACGGCCATCGACAATGTCGCGACCGCCTTGCGCGGCACCGGCGTGCCGGTGATCGCCGATGGCGGCGTGCGCTTCTCGGGCGATCTGGCCAAGGCGATCGCCGCCGGCGCCGATTGCGTGATGATGGGCGGTGCCTTTGCCGGCACCGAGGAAGCGCCGGGCGACCTGATCCTCTACCAGGGCCGCAGCTACAAGAGCTACCGTGGCATGGGCTCGATGGGCGCGATGGCCAAGGGTTCGGCCGACCGCTATTTCCAGGACACCTCGGCCAACAATCCCAACACCTCCAAGCTGGTGCCCGAAGGCATCGAAGGCCAGGTGCCTTACAAGGGTTCGGTGGTGCAGGTGATCTTCCAGATGGCCGGCGGCCTGAAGGCCTCGATGCACTACTGCGGTTGCGCGACCATCGCCGATATGCAGAACCGGGCCGAGTTCGTCGAGATCACCTCGGCGGGCATGCGCGAGAGCCATGTGCACGATGTGCAGATCACCAAGGAAGCACCGAACTACCGTTCGGAGTAAGCATCCGGTGATGACAAGGATGGGGGCCTGCCAGCCCCCATTTCTTCTTTCTAGGGCGAAGGAGCAGGTGTGAGCGATAGTGCAGTCCAGCAGCGGCCAGCGGCCGGCATGGGCTTCATCATGGTGGCGGTGCTGATCGACATGATCTCGATCGGCCTGATCATCCCGGTGCTGCCGCCGCTGGTGGGCCTGTTTGCCAGCACGCCGTCCGAGCACACGCTGGCCTATCTGGCCGTGACCTTTGCCTTCGGCATCGCCAATTTCTTCGGTTCGCCCATTCTCGGCGCGCTGTCCGACCGCTACGGCCGCCGGCCGGTGATGTTGATCGGCTTCTCCGGCCTGGCGCTGAGCTTCTTCGTCACCGCGATGGCCACGGCCTTGTGGATGCTGGTGGTCGTGCGGTTGTTCAGCGGGGCGATGCAGGCCAATGCGGCGGTGGCCAATGCCTATGTGGCCGATATCAGCGCACCGGAAGAGCGCGCCAAGCGCTTCGGCATGCTGGGCGCGGCCTTTGGCATGGGCTTCATCCTCGGTCCGGTGATGGGCGGGCTGCTGGGCGATATCGATCTGCATCTGCCTTTCTATGTGGCCGGCGGCTTGGCGCTGCTGAACTGGGTCTATGGCTATTTCGTGCTGCCCGAATCGCTGGCGCCCGAGCATCGCCGCGCCTTCGAGTGGAGGAGCGCCAACCCGGTCAGCGCGCTGAAGAAACTCTCCGCGCTCAAAGGTGTTGGCGCGCTGGTCTTTGTGATCGCGCTCAGCGGCCTGGCCCAGCTGGTGCTGCACACCAGCTGGGTGCTCTACACCAGCTTCAAGTTCGGCTGGGGCCCGAAGGACAACGGTCTCTCGCTGTTCGCGGTGGGCGTGATGGCGGTGCTGGTGCAGGGCTTCTTGCTGCCGCATCTGCTGAAGGCCTTTGGCGCCAAGCGTCTGGTCGTGCTGGGCCTGGGGTCCAGCGTGATCACCAACTTCGTCTGGGGTGCGGCGACCGCAGGCTGGATGATGTATGCGGTGATCGCCTTCAATGTGCTGGGCTTCGCCGCCACCGCCAGCATGCAAAGCCTGATCTCCAACGCCGCCGATGCGCGCAACCAGGGCCAGACCATGGGCGCGGTGGCCTCGCTGAACAGCGTGATGGCCGTGCTGGCCCCGGTGCTGGGCTCGGGCCTGATCTATTTCGTCTCCGAACTGCCCCGGGGCGACTGGCGCATCGGCGCACCCTTCTACTTCTGCGCCTTGCTGCAGGCGCTGTCCCTCTTCTTTGCCTGGCGCCATTTCGCCCGCAGCGGCGGCACGGCGGCACCCTTGGCACAAGCTTCTTGATGATTGGATTCCACCATGCATGACAAAGTCCTGATCCTCGACTTCGGCTCCCAGGTCACCCAGCTGATTGCGCGCCGCGTGCGCGAGGCGGCCGTGTATTGCGAGATCCATCCCAATGACGTGTCGGATGAGTTCATCCGCAGCTTCGCGCCCAAGGCCATCATCCTGTCTGGCAGCCATGCCTCGACCTATGAGGACCACGAACTGCGTGCGCCGCAGGCGGTCTGGGATCTGGGCGTGCCGGTGCTGGGCATCTGCTACGGCATGCAGACCATGGCCGTGCAGCTGGGCGGCAAGGTGGAGTGGAGCGATCACCGCGAATTCGGCTATGCCGAGGTGCGCGCTCACGGCCACACCGCGCTGCTGAAGGACATCGCCGACTTCACGACCGCCGAGGGCCACGGCATGCTCAAGGTCTGGATGAGCCATGGCGACAAGGTCACGGCCCTGCCCGAGGGTTTCAAGCTGCTGGCCTCGACCCCCAGCTGCCCGATCGCCGGTATGGCCAATGAGGAGAAAGGCTATTACGCGGTGCAGTTCCATCCCGAGGTCACGCACACGCTGCAGGGCCAGGCGATGCTGACCCGCTTTGTGCGCGATATCGCCGGCTGCAAGGGCGACTGGATCATGGGCGACTACATCGCCGAGGCCGTGGCCAAGATCCGCGAGCAGGTCGGTGATGAGGAAGTCATCCTGGGCCTGTCCGGCGGTGTCGATTCCTCGGTCGCGGCCGCACTGATCCACCGCGCCATCGGCGACCAGCTGACCTGCGTCTTCGTCGATCACGGTCTGCTGCGCCTGAACGAGGGCGATATGGTGATGGATATGTTCGCCGGCAAGCTGCATGCCAAGGTCATCCGTGTCGATGCCAGCGACATGTTCCTCGGCCAACTGGCCGGCGTGACCGACCCGGAAAAGAAACGCAAGATCATCGGCGGCCTGTTCGTCGACGTCTTCAAGGCCGAGGCGGCCAAGCTCAAGGCCGGCGATGCCGGCCACAAGGGCGCCACCTTCCTGGCCCAGGGCACGATCTACCCCGATGTGGTCGAGAGCGGCGGCACCAAGACCAAGAAGGCCACGACGATCAAGAGCCACCACAATGTTGGCGGCCTGCCCGAGCAACTCGGCCTGAAGCTGTTGGAGCCGCTGCGCGAGCTGTTCAAGGACGAGGTGCGCGAGCTCGGCGTGGCCCTGGGCCTGCCGCCCGAGATGGTCTACCGTCACCCGTTCCCCGGCCCAGGCCTGGGCGTGCGCATCCTCGGCGAGGTCAAGAAGGACTACGCCGACCTGCTGCGCCGCGCCGATGCGATCTTCATCGAGGAACTGCGCAACACCAAGGACGAAGCCACCGGCAAGACCTGGTACGAGCTGACCAGCCAGGCCTTCACCGTTTTCCTGCCGGTCAAGAGCGTCGGCGTGATGGGTGACGGCCGCACCTATGACTACGTTGTGGCCTTGCGCGCCGTGCAGACCAGCGACTTCATGACCGCCGACTGGGCCGAGCTTCCCTACAGCCTGCTCAAGCGGACCTCGGGCCGCATCATCAACGAGGTGCGTGGCATCAACCGCGTGACCTACGACGTGAGCAGCAAGCCGCCCGCGACCATCGAGTGGGAGTGATGTGTTGCGCAGCCGTGCGCCGAGCCGACGGGATATGACAAGCGCCACTTGAAACCGTTTTTGCTGTCCCTATCTCGGAATCGGGTTGGCTGGTTCGGGCAGCCGCGATCGCCGCTTGATGGCTCCTGCGGTCGGTACCTGATGCGACTTTTCGAACCTTCAGTCCAGACCGCCCGGCATGTCCGGGCGGTTTGCTTCTTGCCCGCAAAATCGACCTAGACAACAAGGAATGGTTTTGTACCGATGACCCCAAGTCCTACCACGGTGTCCCTGGTTCTCGGCAGCGGCGGCGCGCGCGGCCTGGCTCATATCGGCGTGATCCAGTGGCTTGGCGAGAACGGCTACCGGATCCAGTCCATCTCGGGCGCCTCCATCGGCGCGCTGGTGGGCGGTATCTACGCCGCGCGCAAGCTCGAGGTCTATGCCGAGTGGGTGCTGGCGCTGGAGCGCATCCATGTGCTGCGCCTGCTTGACCCGACCATCGGCCAGCCCGGGCTGTTCAAGGGCGAGCGCATCATCAGCGTGCTGCGCGAGCTGATCGGAGACTGCCCGATCGAGGAGCTGCCGATTGCCTACACGGCGGTCGCGACGGATCTCGGGTCTCGCGAGGAGGTCTGGCTGCGCGAGGGTCAGATGTTCGATGCGATCCGCGCCTCCATCGCGACGCCGCTGGTCTTCACGCCGTTCCGGCACGGCAGCCGCACGCTGCTGGACGGTGCGCTGGTCAACCCGGTGCCGATCGCGCCCACGCTGGACGACGCCACCGATCTGACGGTGGTCGTCGACCTCAGCGGCCCGGCCGAGTCTCGGGTGCTGGCGCCGGCCAGTGCCTCACTGATCGGCGACAACAGCTACAGAAAACGTATTGCGCGCTTCGTCGATGCGCTGCAGCCGGGCCGTGCGAGCGCTGAGCCCCGCCACGGTCTGCTCGACGTGGCCTTTGTGTCCATGCAGGCGATGCAGGACACGATCTCGCAGCTGCGCCTGTCCGCGTATGCGCCCCCCGATGTGATGATCGAGATTCCGCGCAATGCCTGCGGCTTTTTCGAGTTCTGGCGCGCCGAGGAATTGATCGAGCTTGGACGGGAGCGGGCCGCGCAGGCTTTTGCGCGCATCGAAGGGTAGCCGGCGCAACCCTTGTCAGGGCCGGTGGCCGAGATGGCGTTCCAGGCCATCGAGCAGCAGTTCGAGCCCGAAGGCGAACTCGTCGCTGTAGGCGTAGTCCTTGCCGAGGACCTGCTCGCCAATCATTTCGACCAGATGCGGGTACTTGTCGGCGAGCAGCAACTCCCGGATCGCGGTGACGAACTCCTCTGCGCTTTCGCCGGCGCCGAAGGGCAGGTTCAGCTCGGTCAGCACGAAGCCGTAGACATAGGCGTCGATGGCCGAGAGCGCGTGTGCGGCCAGCGCGACCGAGAAGCCGTTGCGGCGCAGGCAGGCAAGCACGGTCTCGTGATGCCGCAGCAAGGTTAGCATCCGCCGCCAAGATTTACGGATGTAAGGTAGTGCATGCGAGCAGCTCTTGTTGACCGGTACGGCACACCCGAGGTGCTGCGCATCGCCGATGTTCCCCGGCCCGAACCGGGCGCCGATGAGGTGCTGCTGCGGGTGGTGGCGGCGGCCGTCACCTCGGCCGATGCGCGCATCCGGGCCGCCCGGTTCCCGGCGGGTTTCGGCGTCCCCGCGCGCCTGGTGTTCGGTCTGCGGCGGCCGCGGCGCCCGATTCTGGGCAGCGCGTTCTCCGGCGTGGTCGAGTCGGTGGGCACGCTGGTCAGCGATTTCGTGCCGGGGGACGAGGTGTGCGGGATGACGGGCATGGCAATGGGCGCGCATGCCGAGTTCCTCGCCTTGGCTGCCCGCAAGCTGGTTCGCAAGCCCGCCGCCGTGAGCCATCAGGATGCGGCCGGCGTGCTGTTCGGCGGCACGACGGCGCTGTACTTTCTGAGCGAGAAGGCGGCGCTGCGCGCGGGGATGTCGGTGCTGGTGAACGGCGCGTCCGGCGCGGTCGGGACCAATGCCGTGCAGCTGGCCCGGCATTGGGGTGCCAAAGTCACCGGTGTATGCAGCGGCGCCAATGCCGAGTTGGTCAGGCGCCTGGGTGCGGACCGGGTGATCGACTACCAAAGGACCGAGCTCTCCGGCGTCGCCGAGCGTTTCGACGTGGTGCTCGACACCGTAGGCAATCTGTCCATGGCCTCGGGTCGGCGCCTGCTGACGCCGCAGGGGCGGCTGCTGCTGGCGGTTGCCGGTCTGGGCGAGACGATACGGGCACGCGGCAACGTGGCCGCCGGGGCGGCGCCTGAACGGGTGGCGGATGTCGAGCAGCTGCTGCAGCTGGTGGCCGGGACGAGCATAGAGGTGGTGCATGAGCGCAGCTTCGAGTTGGCCGACATCGCGCTGGCCCACCGGCTTGTCGACAGCGGCCGCAAGCGGGGCAATGTGCTGGTCTGCCCTGAGCCCTCAGCGCACTGAGAAAACATCTTTTCACATCGCGGTATCGAATTGCAGGAAAATCGCGCGCGTCGCTAGGACAAGCGTCGGTTCAGTCCGTCGCCTGCCAGGCCTCATTTGACGACGCGCCCTGCAGCCTGTGCCGGCGGGGCCAACAATTCCAGGACACCGACCCATGAGCACCCAGCAGCCCAACATCATCTACACGCTGACCGACGAGGCCCCGATGCTCGCCACCAGCGCGTTTCTGCCCATCATGCAGGCCTTCGCCGAGCCGGCAGGCATCCGCATCGGCACCAGCGATATCTCGGTGGCGTCGCGCATCCTGGGCGCGTTTCCCGAATTCCTCAGCGAGGCGCAGCGCGTGCCGGACAACCTGGCCGAGCTGGGCAAGCTGACGCTGACGCCCGAGGCCAACATCATCAAGCTGCCCAATATCAGCGCCTCGGTGTCGCAACTGCTGGCCGCGATCAAGGAGCTGCAGGGCAAGGGCTATGCGATTCCTGACTATCCCGAGAATCCCAAGACCGAGGAAGAGAAGGGCATCCGCGCCCGCTATGCCAAGTGCATCGGCAGCGCGGTGAACCCGGTGCTGCGCGAGGGCAATTCCGACCGCCGCGCGCCCAAGGCCGTCAAGGAATACGCCCGCAAGAACCCGCATGCGATGGCCGACTGGAGCCAGGCCTCGCGCTCGCATGTCTCGCACATGCACCACGGCGACTTCTATCACGGCGAAAAGTCCATCACGCTGGACAAGGCCCGCGACGTCAAGATGGAGCTGATCACCAAGAGCGGCCAGACCCTGGTGCTCAAGCCCAAGGTCGCGCTGCAGGCCGGCGAGATCGTCGACTCGATGTTCATGAGCAAGAAAGCCCTGCTCGAGTTCTATGAGAAGGAAATCGAGGACGCGCACAAGACCGGCGTGATGTTCTCGCTGCACGTCAAGGCCACGATGATGAAGGTCTCGCACCCCATCGTGTTCGGCCACTGCGTGCGCATCTTCTACCGCGAGGCCTTCGAGAAGCACGGCAAGCTGTTCGACGAGCTGGGTGTCAACGTCAACAACGGCATGGTCGATCTCTACAACAAGATCGCCACGCTGCCGAGCGCCAAGCAGGACGAGATCAAGCGCGATCTGCATGCCTGCCACGAGCACCGCCCCGAGCTGGCCATGGTCGATTCGGCCAAGGGCATCACCAACTTCCACTCGCCCAACGACATCATCGTCGACGCCTCGATGCCCGCGATGATCCGCAACGGCGGCAAGATGTGGGGCGCCGACGGCCGCCTGAAGGACGTCAAGGCCGTGATGCCGGAGAGCACCTTCGCCCGCATCTACCAGGAGATGATCAACTTCTGCAAGTGGCACGGCAACTTCGATCCCAAGACCATGGGCACCGTGCCCAATGTCGGCCTGATGGCCCAGCAGGCCGAGGAGTACGGCTCGCATGACAAGACCTTCGAGATCAGCGAAGACGGCGTGGCCAATATCGTCGACCTGGCCACCGGCGAGGTGCTGCTGACGCAGAACGTCGAGCAGGGCGACATCTGGCGCATGTGCCAGGTCAAGGACGCGCCGATCCGCGACTGGGTCAAGCTGGCCGTCACCCGCGCCCGCAACTCCGGCATGCCGGCGGTGTTCTGGCTGGACCCCTATCGCCCGCACGAGAACGAGCTGATCAAGAAGGTCAAGCTCTACCTGAAGGACCACGACACCGCGGGCCTGGACATCCAGATCATGAGCCAGGTGCGCGCGATGCGCTACACCTTGGAGCGCGTGATCCGCGGCCTGGACACCATCTCGGTGACCGGCAACATCCTGCGCGACTACCTGACCGACCTGTTCCCCATCATGGAACTGGGCACCAGCGCCAAGATGCTGTCCATCGTGCCGCTGATGGCCGGCGGCGGCATGTACGAGACCGGTGCCGGTGGTTCGGCGCCCAAGCATGTGCAGCAGCTGGTGGAGGAGAACCATCTGCGCTGGGATTCGCTGGGCGAGTTCCTGGCCCTGGCCGTCAGCCTGGAAGACCTGGGCCTGAAGACCGGCAACACGCAGGCCAAGATCCTCGCCAAGACCCTGGACACCGCCACCGGCAAGCTGCTGGACAACAACAAGAACCCCAGCCCCAAGACCGGCCAGCTGGACAACCGCGGCAGCCAGTTCTATCTGGCGATGTACTGGGCCCAGGAGCTGGTCGCGCAGACCGAAGACAAGGCCCTGGCCGAGCGCTTCGCGCCGCTGGCCAAGGCCCTGAGCAACAACGAGCAGACCATCGTGGCCGAGCTCGCCGAGGTGCAGGGCAAGCCGGTCGATATCGGTGGTTACTACCAGCCCGATATGCAGAAGCTGGCCGCCGTGATGCGTCCCAGCAAGACCCTCAACGCCGCCCTCGCGACGGTGCGCGGCTGAGCGGAGAAGGCCGGGCCTTCGCGGCCCGGCCGATCTCCCGGTCGGTTCGAACTTCTCTCCTGAGTCCCATGTCCAATATCACCGACCGGCTGTTTTTTGCGATCCGCCCCGATGCGGCCGCCAGCGAGCGCATCGTGGCCCTGCGCAGCCAGCTCTGTGCCGAGCAGGGGCTGACCGGCCCGCTGCAGCCCGCCGAGCAGTTCCTGATCACGCTCCATCATCTGGGTGACTTCGCCCGCTTTCCGCAGGCCCTGGTGGACAAGGCGATGGCGGCGGCCGCATCGCTGGAGGTGCCGGCCTTCGACATCGTGCTGGACCGCGCCCTCAGCCTGAAGCGCCGCGAGCCCAGGCATCTGCCCTGCGTGCTGCAGGCCGGTGAGCCACTGGGTCCGCTGAAAGCCCTGCACGGGGCGCTGATCAAGTCCTTGAAGGCGGCCGAGCTCTACCGCTACGCCGCCTTCACCCCGCAGCTGACGCTCTTGCACGACAAGATCCCGGTCGAATCGCAGCCGCTCGGGCCGGTCGGCTGGCGGGTCGGCGAGCTGCTGCTGATCAACACCCGGCTGGCCGGCGGCGAGCAACAGCAGCTGGCGAGCTGGCCGCTGCGCTAGCTGTTCTTCCGGGCGCTCTGCGCACGATAATCGCTCCGCACCCCCGCTGCCGGAGCCCCCATGCAGAACGCCATTGCCGCCTTCAGCAATCTTGCGCCGCTGACGCAATTCCTGCTGTGGATCATGTTGTTTCTGGTGGTGCCGGGCCTGTGCGAGCGCTTCAAGGTGCCGGGTGTGCTGGGCTTCATCCTGCTGGGCTGGCTGCTCGGCCCCAACGGCATCGGCCTGCTCGACCCCGATTCGCTGGTGAGTCGCATGGGCTCGGAACTCGGCGTCGGGCTGCTGCTCTTCTTCGTCGGTTTCGAGATCGATTTCGCGCTGCTGAAGAAGGCAAGGGCCCAGGTGCTGTGCTTCGGCATCGCCACCTTCGGGCTGCCGCTGGCCGCCGGCACGCTGGTGGCTCGTCTGGCGGGTTTTGAGCTCAATGCTGCGCTGCTGATCGGCTCGCTGCTGGCCTCGCACACGCTGCTGGCCTATCCCATCGTCGAGCGCGCCGGCCTGGTCGGGCGGCTCAGCGTGGTGGCCACCGCCGGTGCGACGGTGTTCACCGATGTCGCGGCCATGGTGGTGCTGGCCGTCTGCCTGCTGGTGCACCAGACCGGCTTCAGCGAGTCCATCATCCTGAAGCAACTGGTGCAGATCGCGGTGTTCGTGCCGCTGATGATCTTTGGCGCGAGCTGGCTGATCAAGCAACTGGTGCAGCGCGTGCGGCTGCGCTTCGAGGCCCAGCTGCTGCTGTTCTTCGTGCTGGTGGCGGGAGGGTCCGAGGCCGCGACCCTGTTCGGGCTGGACGGCATCGTCGGCGCCTTCATGGCCGGCATCGCCGCGCGGCGCGCCATTCGGCGCGAGGAGCCCACCCATGTGCTGAAGGTCGTCGCCAACACCTTTCTGATCCCGGCCTTCTTCATGGCCACCGGCATGCTGATCCAGCCTGCCGTGCTGGTCGAGACCTTGCGTGAGCAGCCCTTGCTGGCCCTGGGCCTGGTGGCCGCGCTGGTTGCCGGCAAGTTTCTCGCCGCCTGGACCACCGGCAAGCTGTTCGGCTACCAGCGTGCCGAGATCGGTCTGTGCTTCAGCCTGACGCTGCCGCAGGTGGCGGCCACCCTGGCGGCCACCACGGTGGCCTATCGCACCGTCAACGCGGCGCAGCAGCCCTTGATCTCGCACGAGGTGCTCAATGCGGTGCTGCTGCTGGTGGTGCTGACCTCGATCGGTGGGCCCTTGCTGAGCCAGCGCTATGTCAGCCGCCTGGCTGCACAGCCCGTCGCGGACCCTGCCGCGCTGCCCGAGGGCAGCCGGTGATCAGAACCCGGCTTCGACGAAGAGCTGCGGGCCGCGGAACTCGTACTTGACGCGGCCGTTGAACTTCTTGCTCTTGCCGCTGACCTTGTAGTCCACCGCGCGATAACCGAGCCCGGCGGTCAGATTGGGTGAGAAACGGTAGGCCAGATTGGCCTCGAAATTGATCAGGTCGCCCTTGAAGCCCTTGGCTTTCAGCGGCAGCAGATCGAGGCGCCCGCCGGCCGACCAGCCGGGCCCCAGCGCAACGCTGCCATAGGCGCCAATGGTGGGCATGGGCAAGGACTTGTTCTTGTCGGTGCGGCGCAGCGCCTGCTGCCCGTTGCCGGCCTCGGCCAGGCCCTCGGCGACGAACTTGAACGAGGTCGAATGGATGCCCAGGGCCAGTCCGGCTTCGGCCTGGGGTGTCTTGTAGATCGAGAAGCCGCCGCCGGCGCGCGTGACCCGGGTGTCGAACTTGCCGGACAGCTCGACATTGACCGGGTAGGTCACATCGTCGATGGTGATGGCCGAGGACAGCGCCGACTGGCGGCCCGAGCGGTTGATCGCGTAGTGCTCGAATTCCAGGCGCCAGCGCTCACCCAGGCGCACTCCCAGCAGCAAGGCCGGCAGGGCCTTGTTCTTGCGCAGACCCAGATCGCGCTCCAGCACCACATTGGTGCCGCTGAGCGTGGCGCCCTCGCGGTCCGATCGGATCTCCGAGTCGAGGCCGGCACGGAAGGCGCTGAGCTGCAGCCAGACCGTCTGCTGGGCCAGATCCGCCGAGGCCTGGGCCTGGGCCGAGCCGGCCGTCGCTGCGGCGATGGCGGCGGCGACAGTGAGTGCGCTGCGGGTGTGCGTGTTCATCGGTGTTCCTGCCTGTTGATGTGGGGGGGCCTCGGGCGGGCGGCGCCGGCTCGGGCCGGGTCTTGTCTTGTTAGTCTAGCCAGGCGACTTGAACGAGGCCAGCAAGGCCGGGGCCAGGTGTTGCGCCCGATTCACTAGGGCTTGCGCAGTGCCTCGCTATTCTTCTGTACTTCGAGCGTTTCCGATTCCGACCTCCCCCATGTTCACAAGCACCGCATCCTGCTCTGCCCGCCCGCTGGTCCTGGCCGCCGTGATGCTGATGGCCTTGCAGGGGCCGGCGCGTGGCGATGCGCCATCGACCCCGGCCCAGGCCACCCAGGCCAGGCCGGCCGCCATCCATCTGCCGGCCGGGCGCCCGCGC